>DATMPR010000338.1:0-2778 GCA_035567575.1 Bacteroidia bacterium | reverse complement strand
TTTTTGATCTGCGCTGTAGCTTGTGGTTTCACAGCGTTGTGTTACGCAGAGTTTGCTTCACGTGTTCCGGCATCGGGCAGTGCATATACTTACGCTTATGTTTCGTTTGGCGAAGTTTTTGCCTGGATCATTGGCTGGGCTTTGTTAATGGAATATTCTATTGGTAATATTTATGTGGCATTTTCATGGAGCGGTTACTTTACAAATTTGTTAGAGGGGTTCAGCATTCATCTTCCGCAGTGGCTCACAATAAATTATTCTGAAGCCAGTTCTTCATTTTCAAATAATACAGCCGGTGAAGGACTAACGGCCTGGACAACTGCACCTGTAATCGGCGGATTAAAAATTATTTTTGACCTGCCCGCAGTTTGCATAAATATTATTGTTACATGGTTAGTGTTCGTTGGCACAAAAGAATCACGCAATGCAAGTAATCTTATGGTAATGATCAAGCTTGCTATTATTGCTTTGGTAATTTCGGTTGGTGTGTTTTATATTGATGTGGACAATTGGACACCATTTATGCCAAACGGTTTCGGCGGAGTTATGGGAGGTGTAGCCGCAGTATTTTTTGCTTACATTGGTTTTGATGCTGTTTCAACTTTAGCTGAAGAATGTAAAGATGCGCAGCGTGATTTACCAAGGGGAATGATCTACTCATTAATAATTTGTACAGTTGTGTTTGTTATTTTGGCGTTAGTACTAACAGGAATGATTTCATATACTGAATTAAATGTATCAGATCCTTTAGCAGAAGTCTTTGGAAAAAAGGGAGTGAAATGGATGTTGTTCGTAGTTTCCATTGCTGCTGTTGTGGCTATGACAAGTGTAATTTTAGTTTTTCAAATGGGACAACCACGTATATGGATGAGCATGAGCAGAGATGGTTTGTTGCCGAAACAATTTGCAAGTATTCATCCAAAATATAAAACGCCGGGGTTTTCAACTATCATGACAGGACTTGTTGTTGGTATTCCTTTATTTTTCACAAACCCAAAATTTGTTTTGGATTTTACAAGTATTGGAACGCTGTTTGCATTTGTGTTAGTTTGTGGCGGCGTGCTCACTTTGCCGCGGGTAGATAAAAGTACAAAGGAAAAAGGCCGATTTCATTTGCCGTATGTAAATTCAAAATTCATTACGCCCTCAATTGTTGCTCTTACTTTTATTTTAATTTTTTATTTTAATCCGGATTTCCTTTCCGAGCAATTTGCGATTTCAAGTGATAATGCGGCAAAAAATATTCCCATGCTTGTATTTTTACTGGTGTGTATTATGATGGCCGTTTTATCTTTCCTGAAAAATCTTTCACTAATTCCGGTGTTGGGATTGTTATCATGCTGTTATTTGTTAACGGGTATGGAAGCTACAAACTGGATCTGGTTTAGCGGTTGGTTAGGAATTGGTTTGGTTGTTTATTTAAGTTATGGTTATAGAAAAAGTCTGCTGAATCTTAGTGTGTTGAAAGAACAAAGTTCTGACAAACGCACTTAGATTCAGTTGATACGGTACAAATTAAACGTTTAAAATTAATTATATGTTAGCGCTTGTTACAGGAGCCACTTCAGGTATAGGAAAATGCACCGCAGAACTCTTTGCGAAGAATGGCTACAATGTTATTATTACCGGTCGCCGTGAAGAACGCTTAAACGAAGTAAAAAAGAATATTGAAACAAATTATAAAGTAAAAGTGTTATCGCTTTGTTTTGATATCAGAAAACAAAATGAGGTAGAGAAAGCGATCACTAATTTATCTGTTGATTTTAAAAATATTGATGTGCTGGTTAACAACGCAGGTTTAGCAGCGGGTTTATCGTCTATTCAGGATGGCAACATTGATCATTGGGAGCGGATGATAGATACAAACATTAAAGGTTTGTTATACATTACAAAATGCGTAAGTAAAACAATGATCGAAAATAAAAAAGGTCATATCATTAACGTCGGATCGATCGCAGGTAAAGAAGCTTACGCCAATGGAAATGTTTATTGCGGAACAAAACATGCCGTTGATGCTTTGAATAAAGGAATGCGTATCGATCTTTTACCGCACAATATTAAAGTATCAGCCGTAAATCCTGGAATGGTAGAAACTGAATTTAGTATTGTGCGTTTTGATGGTGATGAGAATCGTGCCAAAAAAGTGTATGATGGTTTTCAGCCTTTAAAACCCGAGGATATAGCGGAAACTATTTATTGGATGGCTTCTCGTCCGGCACATGTGAATATTAATGATGTAATTATTATGCCGACAGCGCAGGCTAATTCAACAACAGTTAAAAGAAATAGTTAAATACTATGTATAAATTTAAGTTTATACTTTTTATATTTTTAGTTTTTCTGCTTGGCAGTCTGAATTGCTTTTCAGATAATGAACCTATTTTTACAAGATCATCTTCACGCACAAGCACGCCCCTGGTGCGTACCCGCATAATGATCGCGCCTGTAATTTCTTTTTACGGCATTAATAAAAATCATTCTTCAAATGCCACGCAAAAAATGTCCGGACTATTTAGCTGGAAAGAAGAGATCAGGTTAAACCAAAAGCACAATATGTTTTTAGAACTCGGTGTTGAATATATGGTTCATGGTGTAAATTTCAACTCTTATTATTTTAAACCTGACAGCATTCAGCTTTACACGGGGAAAATGAATTATGCTTACTCGTTGTATGTTCATGAAATTGATTTTCCTATTCAGATAAAATTATGTTTTAATCATGAAAATAATGCCCGCATAACACCGTACTGCATGATCGGTTATCATTTCAGAACATTA
>DATMPR010000337.1:0-28632 GCA_035567575.1 Bacteroidia bacterium | reverse complement strand
CGGATCTTTATTTTCTTTATCAATTAATTGTTGAATGGTAGATTTTCCATCGCCTGTTACGTGTGCAGGCTCGCGTAAAGCCGCTGCAATAAAACGGTGATTGATTACCAGAACACGGAAATCGTAACCTGTAATAAATTTTTCGACAATTATTCTGCGCGAATATTTTTTTGCGTGATCGAATGCTGCTTTTGCATCTTCTAAAGTTTTTACATTGATGGATGCGCCTTTGCCATGATTCCCATCCAGCGGTTTAAATACCAATGGAAATCCAATATCCGCAATTGCATCCGGAACTTCTTCAATACTAGAAATGCATCTCCCTTTTGCAACCGGAATGGCTGCATCAATTAACATGCGTTTAGTTTCATCCTTATTGCTTGCCAGATCAACAGCTATCGAACTTGTTCTATCGGTCATTGTTGCACGGAAACGAACTTGATTTTTTCCGTAACCTAATTGCACCAGCGATTCTGAATTTAACCGTATGTAAGGAATATCTCTTGCTACAGCTTCATCTACAATAGAACCGGTGCTCGGACCAAATCTATCTTTCTCGCGTATTTCGCGCATTTGTTTTACGTCGCTCTCTAAATCATATTCTTTAGCATCCACTAAAGCTTCTGCAATCCGCACCGATGCTTTTGCGGCGTAGATCCCAACTTTTTCTTCCATGTAAGAAAACACAACATTGTAAACACCGGTCTTTCCGGTGCCACGGGTACGGCCGTATCCAACATCCATGCCGGCTAAAGATTGTATTTCGAGTGCAATATGTTCAATTACGTGACCCATCCATGTGCCTTCTTTCACGCGTTCAAAAAAACCACCTTCATGATCTTTCGAACAACGGTGATGTTTCATAGTAGGAATCATCTTTTCAAGACGCTCTACAAAGCCCTCGATCTTATTGGTTGGAGATTGTTCTAAAGCCTCCAGATCCAGCTTCATAATAATTAATTTTTTCCGGTAGTTCGACCAGTAATTTGGTCCGCGCAGGGCTCTTATGTCAATAATTTTCATTAGTACATGTTTTAATCTTTTTAAATATAAAGGATAAACGCTTTCTAAACAATAAAGTGTTTAAAATAAGACGAAATTTACAAGGGATTTACAGAAATAGTGCTGTTGTTTAGGTAGATTTGCATAAATATTGGATGTATGGCTAGTATACCTAAAGGAAAACTTATAATAATTGGAGGTTCGGTTGATAAGGGAAGTTTCTCCATTGATGCCAACGATCTGCCTAAAATGCTTAAATTTTTTGAGCAGGGAATATTATACCGTATCATACGCGAATCTTCAAAAAGTAATTTATCACGGATCGAGATCATTACTACCGCATCAAGTATTCCGGAAGAAGTAGGCGGAGAATATGTAAATGCATTTAAACAATTAAATGTTTTAAATGTTGGGGTGCTAAATATTAAAACGCGCGAAGAAGCAAATGCTCCGGAAAACATTGAGCGTTTAAAAAATGCAGATGTAGTTATGTTTACCGGCGGAGATCAGTTACGTCTAACTTCTATTTTTGGAGGCACTACTTTTCACACGATGCTGTTGGATAAATACGAAAACGAAGAATTCGTTATTTCAGGAACATCGGCAGGCGCGGCTGCAAGCTCAAACAATATGATCTATCAGGGAAGCAGTCAGGGGGCATTACTAAAAGGCGAAGTAAAAATTACCGGCGGCTTAGGATTTATTAATAACGTAATTATTGATACGCATTTTGTGCAGCGCGGCAGAATCGGCCGTTTACTTTACGCATGCGGAAGTAATCCTGTAAATTTGGGAATTGGTTTAGGCGAAGATACAGGTTTATTAATTACTGATGGCAATAGCATGGAAGCGATCGGTTCAGGATTAATTATTTTGGTAGACGCAACAAATATGCGAAGCACAAATATGACTGAAGTAGAAATGGGAGAACCGGTATCGATAGAAAATTTAATTGTGCATGTGATGTCGATTGGTGATCACTTTGATCTGAAAAGTAAAAAATTAATTATCGATCATTACAAACCGCCATTGCCGAAAACAGTACCGTTGAAATAATTTAGTCTTTGTAAATTCCAATAAACAGATCTTGGTTTGATTTTTTTGAAGCGCGGTACATGCCGTCTGAATTAAACGGGAGTTCAATATTTCCTTTCGTGTCTAATGCGATTAAGCCGCCTTCTCCGCCGATCTTTACTAATTTATCCATCACAACGATATCGCAGGCTTTTTTTATACTCAGACCTTTATATTCCATTAAACAGGAAATATCATAAGCAACAACCGAGCGTATAAAAAATTCACCATGACCGGTACACGAAACTGCACAAGTTTTATTATTGGCATAAGTGCCTGCACCAATTATTGGTGTATCGCCAACGCGGCCGTGTTTTTTGTTGGTCATACCACCTGTTGAAGTTCCTGCGGCAATGTTGCCGTGCAGATCTAAAGCGACAGCGCCAACGGTCCCAAACTTTTTTTCTTTATCGCCGTCTTTACTAACGGTGTGGTCCATTACCACAGAATCAGTTTTTAAGGCTTCCTGTAACTGATCGTAGCGTTGCTGCACAAAAAAATAATCATCGGGCATAAATTCTGCATTTATTTTTTTGGCGAATTCTTGTGCGCCTAAACCCGCCATAAAAACGTGTTCTGATTTGTCCATCACAGCGCGTGCAAGGCTGATCGGGTTTTTAATATTTTGCACGCTGGCAACTGCGCCTGCGGTCAGATCTTTTCCATTCATGAGGGAAGCATCCATTTCATGTTTTGCATTGTGAGTAAAAACAGCGCCTTTACCTGCGTTAAATAACGGACAATCTTCTAAACTTCTGATCGCTGCTTCAACCGCATCAATACTGCGACCGCCTTTTTGTAAAATAATTTCTCCTGCAGTAATAGCAACTTGTAAAGCTGTTTTATAAGCTGATTCTTTTTCGGGCGTCATTGCACTTCGTAAAATTGTGCCGGCACCACCGTGTATTGCTATTGAATAAGAATTCATATACAAATATAGGGATAAATTGTGCTTGTGGCTTTAGAATTCAACTTTATTCAACTGCTCCTTAAATTCGTTAATTTGTTTGGTGACCAAATTAAAATAACGCTGACGTTCAATTATGCCTGCACCGCTCAGGAGTGAAGATTTTGATTGTATATTTTGAATCCACATTAAATTCTCCTCACAAAAATCGGGTTGTGTGGTATTCATAAAATTGATGGAGTTGAACGGCTGCAAAACAATTTTCTGATTATCCATTTCAGCAAGTATGCTTGTGGTATTAATATTTACAGCCATTTTATAAAACTGAAATGGCACTTGTAATTTTTCATCGAAATCGAAAGCTTTATTATTTTCTTCTGCCATTTGTTTAATACGCTGAAGCATGGCTGTGACCTCGTCAAGAACCAACAGTACTTCATTTTTATTGGTAAAATCGCCGGTTTCGATACAAAATTGTATTTGTGTTAATACGGTTTGTGTAGTTTGTGGTGTCCAAATTTCAACGCTTGGTACGCGGCAATATTGATCGTATGCTTTTTTAGCGTGTTCTGTAATGTTGGGATCGATAGTTGCTTCGTTAAACGTGCGTTTCACGTAATAAGCATCGTTCAATAAATATTTCCCCCAATAAAATAATTTAAAATTTAAAAGACGCGGATAATTGTAATAATGGTAAACAGGCACTTCAGGTGCAACGTGATACAATTGCTTATGTTTGTGCGTATTTAATTTGTAAAGTAAATTGGAAATGTTTTGAAAAAAATGTTTTGAATCTTCTATAGCCTTACTTTTAAAAGGTGTGTAACCAAAAACAACATTCGAGAATTGAGAAGATTGTGCAGGTAATAAGTTTACGCTGTATGTTTTTGATAAGGTACAAACTTCATCATAAGTAAAAGGAGTTTTTCCGCTGATGCGCCGGCTCGCAGCATCTTTATTTATACCAAGTGATTTTATTAAGGCTTGATTTAAAGTAAGATCATCAGGCAGGGCGGACTCAAGGTTTTCTATTAAAATCTTCAAATTTTTCATTTTCCGGTAAATATATATTTATAGAATAAAGATATGAAATGTTAAAATAATATCAAAATATGATACTTATTAATTAATGTTATCAAATTATGACTTAAATATAGCTTAAAACAATAGTTATCAATATTCTATATCAAATTGGGATATAAAAACTGTAATAAGCCTCTAATATTGAAGAAAAATTAAAGCCATGAACAAAATTATTTTTTACCTCACCGTTTTCGCCATCGCAGTTTGTATAAAAACTACTGCACAGCAAAATTGCAGCTTCGACAACAGGTACAATGGTTTAAATAATTTCGGATTAGTACCGGTTTATTACAACTATAGTTCGCGCCAACTTTTTTACAACGGCATCATGCCATTAAATGGAAATGCTTTTTTAGGAATGTGTCGCGGAATAAACGACTTTAAAGTTCAACAACAAATTGCACGCTACGATCAGCTAACAAAAAATAAAAAAAGATTAGTAGCACTTACTATTGTTAGCGGTATTGGCGGTTATTTATTAAGTATAGGTTCTCTGGCCGGATTTTCAAGTTATCGTTCAAGCGATTCACAGAATGCAACACTTGCTGTTGGTGCACTTGCTTTACTTGCTTGTCCTGTACTTGCGATCTCAACGGCCATCCCACATCAAAAGCGTAAAGAAGTTGTTTTCCGCGATCTGCCTGCCGCTTATAATTTTTATGTAGAATCCCAAACCAAAAAATAATTAAACCTTTTAAAAATAAAACCATGAAAAAAATAATTTTAATAACCGCCTTAATTACTTTATTTAAAGTTGTAAAATCGCAAGATATTATTGTTAAAAACGACAGTAGCAAGGTACAAACCGTTATACATGAGATTCGTACCGACTGTATTAAATATAGTTTATTTAATTATGAAAACGGTCCAACTATTTTATTAAGCAAAAACGAAATTGCTTATGTTGTTTATAAAAATGGAATTACAGAACATTTTACGGAAGTAAAAAAGAAATCAGAACCTGCATACGACAAATATAATCTTGATGGCTCGCGTCCGCGTGTTATTAACGAGTACACTTTAGTGCGTAAAACAAAAGACTTGGAAGCCTTATACAAACGCAAAAATTATTTAGGATTCAATCACCTGGCGCTTCTTAATTCGAACATAAGTTTTTCGTACATGCGCGATCTGAAAAGCGAAAAATTTATTCTACACATACCCGTAAGTGTTGGCATTGGAAAACCCGACATGACCAATTCAAGTTATAACGGGACTTACCTTAATTACGGAAGCAAGAACACCTATAATTTAATGAATTATCAGGTGGGATTAGGTTTATTATTCTCGCCTTCATTTGGAAATAGTATAAATTTTTTAATAGGACCTTCTTTTAGTTTTGCCCAATATGATATGTCAACCAAAACAACATACATGGCAGCTTCTGCTTCGCAACCCAATCAATTTACAACGGAAGAATTTAAAAATAATTTCATTTTGTTCCGTCAGCAATACGGCGGAAGTGTTGGCTTTCTTTTCAGAATATCTGCAAAACTTAACATGAATGTAATTGCCAATATTGGTTTCAAAAAAGATACTTATAACAAAAAAGATCCTTTTGGAATAGAATATATAAACTCAAAAACAAATTACCAGCGCGAAGCCGGTGCAAATGTTTTGCCTTACGCAAATTTTTTGTGGAGTATCGGATATAGATTTTAATATTTTAAAAACAGAGATCATGAAAAAAATAAAATTAATAATTAAAATTTCAGCGCTGGTTTTACCATTGCTAATGAGTTGTACGAAGCCTTTTAATTGCAGCGGAACAGTTTATTCAAGTCATGGTGTGCCTATGCCTAACGTGCGGGTGTATTTAAATATTTTTACAACATCCTCTGATTATCCAACCCTGACCAATCAGTGTTATACCGATGCGAATGGCTTTTATGTTTTTTCTGATAAAGTCAGAAAGAAAGCGTATTTGACAATTACATGCAGATGCGATAGCGGATATGCACTTAACACGCCTGGAAATTGGGCAAAAGGCGGACCTAAAAGCGCAGATCTGCATTTAAAACCATGATAAAAAATAAATTTATAAGTAACAATAAAAAGATTAACAACATGAAAACAATTTTAAATAAATCCATGAATAAATTATTTCTTGCCTTTATAATGATTCTTGCTGTATTGGCTGCAGAACAGGAATGTGGGCCCTGAGCGAAGGACCGGATCATATTTTAATCCCGATCACCAATACATCGTCCACCTGCTCTAAATTTCCTCTCCATGTTTCAAACGTTTCATCGAGGATGGTTTGTTGTTTTTCGGGACTCTTGTTTGAAATGCTAACGAGCAATTCATTTAGCTGACGGTATTTAAATTTCTTTCCTTTATCGCCGCCAAACTGGTCTGCATAACCATCGGTGTAAAAATAGATCATGTCGCCTTTTTGTAATTGAACGGCTTGCAAGGTGAACGAATCTTCTCTTTCGCCTTTTCCTATTGGCATTTTATCTGCAGATAATTCTTTCATGGCACCATCGCGTATCAAAATGGGCTTGTTATGCGCGGAAGCGTATGTTATCATATTTTTCTTTTTGTCGTAACACACAAGTGTGCCATCCATTCCATCCTGTCCTTTTTCTGAAGCAAGACTTATCATTAAACGTTCTCTCACATCATTTAAGATCTTATCAGGCTCTAAAATATGTTTTTCTGTGATCGCTTCATTTAAAAAACTAATATTAAGCAAACTCATGAACGCGCCGGGAACTCCGTGTCCAGTACAATCACCAACCATTAAATAGAACAGATCTTTTTTAAGTTCGGTTACGGCAACACAGGTAGCCCAATAAAAATCGCCGCTCACAATAGCTTTTGGCTTGAATAATACAAAATGAGGCGGTAAATATTCGCTCATGAACTCGCTGTGCGCAAGTAATGCTTTTTGAATCCGCTCGGCGTATTTTATGGAATCGGTGAGTTCTTTATTCTTCTCGAAAATAATTTCGTTCTGCATTTCAATTTCTTTTGCTTTCTCAACTACTTCTCTGGTACGTTCGGTAACGGTATTCTCCAATTTTAATTTATCGGCCAGCAATATTTTTTCGCGCCGTTTAATAATTAAAGTTATAAGTAATACCGCAAGGATAGCTTCACCTATAATGAACCACCACCTCTTCCATACAGGGGGCTCAATAAGAAACTTAAAACTAAATACATCACTGTTTACTTCGTATATGTTCTTGCATTTTATTTCAAGCGTGTAGCTTCCATGCACTAAAGCCGGATAAGAAATATAATTCCTGTTGTGATTGTTGTACCAAGTTGAATCCAATCCGAGCAATCTGTACTCGTATTGTTTAGGCCCCGGAGTGTAAATTTGATAAGTACCATACTCAAAAGTTATATGGTTCTGATCATAAGCTAAAGTATGATCCGAATTAAGAAATACAGATTTCTCATCTTCATTCAATGTATCTTTATTGATCACCAATTCTGCAATAAAAATATCGGGCTTTTGCTTTGTGAAATTCAATTTACAGGGATCAAAATGTAAAAGGCCATAAGAACTCAATATAAAAATTCTATTCTTAAAGTTGATATTGGTTGGTACTTTTGAAAAACCACCAACATTCAATCCCAATTTATTATTAAAGCGGAAGCTTTCACTGGTCTTTGGATCGTAACGCAAGAGATCTTGTTTTAATGCGACCCAGAAAATACCAAGGCTGTCGATTGTTATACTGAAGATCTGTTCTTTGCCTATGTTGAAAATGTCGTTGAGTTTTTCTGCTTTTCCTGTGCGGTAATCAAATTTGTAAAGACCATTGTTGCCTGCGATCCAAAGATCATCATCCTTATCTTTTACCAAAGGAACTAGTGCAGAATCAGGAAAATTGGTATTGCATTCTTTTCTGGCGCAGTACGGTTTGAACTCATCGGTTTGATCATTATAAATATAAAATAAGCGGTGATTAAAATTGATATACCAATTATGTTCGCCGAGCGGCACTATATAATTGCCATAAAGCACACCGCGAAGATCCGAGAAAGGCCATTCAGGAAATTTCATTTCTTTGATGATCTTGAAATTGGTATCCATCTTCACTAAGCGTGCGTTCCATTCTTTGTCAGGATATTTTGTGCGGCCAACAAACACAAATCTATGTTTGTTCCTTCCAATGCTGATCATAGAATAATCTTTGAAGCCCGGAAAGTCATATGTCTTCTTTATTTTATCATATACGATCAAACCATTCGGATTGCAGATCAGAAGTTTATTGCCGTATTCATGTGTTTCAATTACATTGTTCCAGCTATGATTAAATTCGCTCTCCTTCATTCCCAGCTTAGCTTTGTTTTTAAATAATATTTCCTTTGTGTCAATTCTCCGGATAGAATCGGTATCAGGATCGTAGACCGTTACGCCATTTCCGCTGCTCATATATACTTCAGAGGAGTTCTGACTAAGTTCAAGGTGGTGAACTGCAGTTTGTCCTTGCGCCCGATTCTCTCTTTCTGCTTTTAATTCGTCATTATCTATGAATTTGAATTGCTGTAATAAAGGTGTATAAACATCTATTTTCCCCCCTGAAGTACAGATCCAGATGTTATCATCATCATCCTTGTACATCGAAAAGATATTGTCACCGCTGATACTCGCCGCGTTCCTATACTGGTGATTGAGATAAGCACATTTTTTTGTAATTGGATCTATCACCATGATACCTGTCACTTCGGTGGCGATCCAATATTTGCCGGTGTTATCAATCATATAATCCATAGCGTTCTCATATTTACCGCTGCCCGCCATTGTTCCGCCAACTCCCGAATAACGTTTAATGGTCATGTTATTATTATCAATGCAAACTAATCCGATAAAACTTCCAACCCAAATTTTATTATCCGGTGCAGGATAAATAAAATGTACGATACGAAAGGCTGATCTTAATGCGCCTTTCTCTGCATCGCTGCTAAAAGTATATTTTTCAAAATTGAAACGACTGAACTTTTCTGTTTTCGGATCGAAGTATTGAAGAAAACTATTTTTGAATCCTTCTCCTTCCCATGTTCCTACCATGAATTTTCCGTCATTCATCTCCACAACGTAAGTGCAATTGTGTGTACTGATCCTGGTTGAATCAGCCGCAGCTTCTTCTTTGGTAGAAGAAAAAGTTTTGAAATTTTTTTTCTCGCGGTTGAATTTACATAAGCCTCCTCCCCAAACTGCTATCCACAGATCGCCTCTTTTATCTTCCATGAAATGCACAGCGCCTCCGGGAGGATAAGAAGTTTTATCTTTTTCGTTATAAAAATAATGTGTGAATTTTTCTGTCTTAGGATCAAAACTGGAAAGACAAACTTCAAGATAACCGATCCAGATAATGCCTTCTTTGTCGATGTAAAGCGAATAAAAAGGAACGTTTAGTAATCCGCTCGAATCTTTTTTTGCAGGATAGAATTTTGCAGAGTGGCCGTTGTATTTCATCAGGCCTTTATCGGTGAGCATCCACATCAATCCGCTTTTGTCCTTCACTATTTTCCTCACCATTTTAGCAGGAAAACCATTTGAAGGTTCGAGATGATTAAAAACATAATCCAGTTTTTTCTGCGCGTTTAATTGCAGCAGCAGACATAAACTTAATATGAGCAAATAAGGGCGGAACATGCGGGGATGAAAATACAGAAATTTTTGGAAAAACTCCTCTGCTATCCCCGATAATATCGGGATCAGCTTTCTCTCGTAAGGGGGAGAAAATTGTTTTTGGTATTATGGAAGTGGCTTCGGCTGCGCTCAGCCACCGGTACTCATGAAGTGCCTTGGACAAACTGAGGGGCCATATCTTCTAAATAGGTGAGGGTTGTCCCTGAGCGGAGCCGAAGGGCCGCTTAACCTAAATCACCTTCCGCAAATAAAAACTCAGTAAACTATATGTCTTGTTAAACTCATCTTTATATGAAGTTGTATTAAACTCCGCAGCGCTGGAATACGCCATCTTCTCAAACGTTTTTAAAATTTGCGCAAATGTATCTGCATCCATGCAGCCGGCGAAAAGCATTTTATTATTCTCTAAAATATTATAAATATCAAACGCAGCTTTGCGGGGAGTGTTGCCGCTTATTTCTTGAATTTCGTTGATCAGATCGTGGATGCGCATTTTGTAAAGATACATTTATTCTCGTTCGCCTGTCGGATTGGCAAATCGTTTAGTATGTTCGACCGTATTATTTCAATTTTAATTTATTCCCTTTCTTTTCTTTCTTGATAAAGAAAAGAAACAAAAGAAATCAAGAAAATCCGATTCCTCGCACGAGGCTACACGCTTAACACGGATTTCCTGGCTAACGCACGTCTATTCAAAAGAAATTTTACTCAAGAAGAAATGTACTTTTAATAATTGCAAGTAAAATAAAAAGACAACCGCCAATTTAAACCGAATGCCCCATTGTCAATCCCGATAGTTATCGGGAGCCGAATCGCAAAATCGTCAAATTAATTTTACTTCTCAGCAAAACTTTTATCAAGCCATTCATTCAAAGTATTTTCATGACACGAAAATTCATCTACAATAGCAGAGCATCTGTTTTTTAGTTCGCTGTTCTGGCCGCAATTTAATTCCACTTTCGCCATTTCTGAGTTGGCCCAATTATACAACGACATTACAACTGCATAATCTTTATTAAGATCTCCCGACTGACCTTTATCTTTCATTTGTTTCATCATTGAATTCAAGGTTTGCATCAGTTCGTTATGTCCGGTTTTTGCGGTTGAGGCTGTAACGTCTTTGTTGTAGAATGTTTTCAGTTGTTTCTGATCTTCTTTTAATTCTACTACGCTGACTTTTGCGTTCTCTAAAAGTTTAGCATCTTCGCCGCTCATTTCATAGATCTTGCAGAGATTGATACCGCCTTGCTGGAATTCCTCCATAATAGAAACATAATCTTTATCAAAATCCCCGCTCATTTTTATGGAAAAGATCTTATCCATCATCGAGTTCATTGGCCGCATCAGATCCTCATGACCTACCGCGCCGGTTTTAAAAGTTACTATTTCTGTTTGCGCTTTTAGATCCTGTGATAACACAGGTGCAATTAATAAAAGACCTCCGAATGCTAATTGCTTTAATTTTGTTCTGAGAGATAAATTCTCCAACATCTTCTTTTCCATGACTTCACCATTTTATGATTCAAAGTTACGATGCCTTAAAGCCGGAAAGCTTTTCTTTTCGTTAAGCAAGTGAAAATGCTAGCCGCAAAAATGGGGTTTAACATTAATTTGGTTTTGTGTATGAAGGAAACAATTGTTTAAAAAGGACCGGTAACTTTTTAAAAAATAATCTATACCCCAGACTATTTTTGGCTTTTACGAACCAAAAAAACAATTTTTATGAAAACCCTTCAAGCTCAACCTTCAGAATTAAATTTAAAATATCCGAAACTTGATTTCATTCATTTGAAAGCGAAAATATTTGGAGAGTACAATATTATATATCACATAAATGATTGCTATAACATAAAAAGTTTAGATAGGGTTACAAGTAAGCATCAGCTTCTGTTTCAAAAATTCGAAAACAGAATCCAACAGATAAATTTAATTCTTGTGGACTCCGTTTTTCCTAATATACTTTCTGATTTGGCATTAGAAATTCTTATTAAAAAAATTTCTTCCTTTAACGAATATATTAGATTGCGAAAAGATTTTATTTTGTTTAACCGAGCGAAGGATCAATATTATTATAGATACAAATTCAATTCGTTTATTCATTATTTGACTTTTTCAGATATTAATGAATCTCAAGTTTGTAGTGGCGAGATTTATACAGATAGAGTTTATTATAAGAAAAGTAAGAGACAAGGAATTGAGTATTATCCTATATATTGTCTGTATAAAATTCAAAAAATGCTATTGGGAAAAATGAAGATTAAAATCGATTATTACAAATCCTATATTTCAAATCAGGAAGCGAATATTTGCTTGCAGTTATTTATTGAATAAATAAATTTTAAATTATTGAAAAACCTATTTCTTTCAAGTAGTTGAAAGTAGAATTATAATATTTTGGATTACGCGTAGGGTCTTCTGAAGTACCTTTAGGAACAACTATTATCATTCCTTGTCGCGCGCGCGTTAAAAGAACGCGGTACGCATTTTTCAAATAAACTTTGCGTTCTTCTTTCTTAATATTATGCCATTTTGTTCCAACAAATGAAAAATGTTGCCATCCTTCTTCCGAATATCGAAAGTCCCCATCCCAAGTAAGACATGACCAATTTAATTCTAATCCCTGAACATGAAACTCAGTAGCGACATCTTCCAAATAATATGAAGACCGCACGTCTTCTTTTTCATCCAAAAACCAATGAATTGGATCCATTGAAGATTTGACGTCTATTGCTAATGGCTTTAATCTTTGGGCTTGGGATGAAACAACAATACCATATCTTTCACTTCCTCTTGCTTTATTTTTTAGCCATTTTTTTGCAATGGTTAAATCTCTTGTTAAAACTATAGGATATTTATCTTTAATTTTTTTGTAAATATTTTTTGCTTCTTTTAAGTTGAGATCCAGAAGATTTTTCATTAAAAGGGAAAGGTGTTCTACTCTGAAAGATCGCAAAGAAACAGAAAGATGAAGTTCTTCTTTATAAACTACATTTCTATGTTTCTCAAGAATTTTTAATGAATTACCGGCAGCATATTCGCTATCCGTTAGTTTATTTGAAACATAAATGCGCCATTTTGGGAACGATTTGTTTAAAGATTCAATCCATTCACTTATCCCTGCTTCACCAGTATTAATTTCTTGTCCTCCACCAACAAGGCAAACAATAGCAGCCCAATCTTTATGCCTGTCAAGACAAGAGATTAGAAAATTTGGTTCAGATTGGGAAAAATTTGGATGATTTTTTTTACGTTGCATAAAGTTTGCAGTTTGGGTTAGATCCCACGCTCGTTGCGCCTCGTCGAAAATCGTTACATGTTCAAAGGGCGCATTATTTAAGTCCTTAAGGCAGTCATCACGAAAATTGTGAACGTTTTGTATAACTGCTTTTAATGCTCTTAATACTTCACCTTTCTTAAGTTTATGGCCTTTTTGTTTTTCTCTTTTAATCTTATCTCGAGCTAAAGCCTCTTTCAAGATAGCAACTAAAGGACCATTTCCAGAAAGAAAAACAGTGGAAGATCTTTCTTCTTTATTAAAATGTTTGGCAGCAATATTAAGTCCAACTAAAGTTTTGCCCGCTCCTGGTACACCAGTTACAAAACAAATTACCTTTTCTTTATTTTCTTTTGCTTTTTGAATAATCTTAGAGACAGCATTACTCGTTTCTCTTAAGTTCCGTGCTGTTGCATCACTTCTGGAAATTTCAGAAACGGAGTGACCATTATATAATGCCATCGCTGCTTCAATAATTGTTGGTGTCGGAGAGTAGCTTCCTTCCGACCAAGCTTTAATATTTATATTTTTACCTTCTGAAAATTCTAAAACATATTTAATTGCTTGTGCCAATAATTCTGAATTAGTTTCAATTGGGAATAAAACATTGTCATTATGTTTTGTTAAGGAAACGATAGGTAAGATTGCTTTTGCTTTTGTAGCAATTAATATCGGCGCAATTAATGGCTCATGACTTGTACTGTGAAAGTTTTTTAGATCAAGGGCATAATCGGAAACCTGATCTAAATCGCTTAATAGAAATTCTTTTCCACCAATCTTAAATTCAAGAATAAAAAGTACATTTTTAAGTATTAAAATAACATCAATTCTTTTCCCCATCCTAGGGATAGAGTACTCAAAAAAAATCGAACCGCTTTCTTTTTCAAGAACTTTTTTTAATATAATAATTTGATGATTCCATGCCTTCTTCTGCTCAGGGTCATCGCTAAATTCACTATTACTTGATAGTGATCCTAAAATAAATTCAGGCGTGGCTTTTAGAAAATTGGAAATCGTATCAGAATAATAGTGCCTTTGCATAATGTATAAATTAAATCAAAAAAATTGAAACAAAGGAACCGTGAAATGCAAAAACAAAAAATCCCCCGCATTTTCACGGAGGATTTTTACCAGAGGTCCCGAGCGGATTCGAACTCAACGACCTTATAAGTTAATTTTCAATATGTTATAAGAGAACGAAAACCTTTACTGACACATTACTGACACAAAGGTAAAAAAAGCGGATGTAATTAATACAGTTTGTCGACTTTTCTACTAATAAGATATACGAACAAGCCTAAAACAATGTACCCTAACATTACCTCAAAGATAACAATTATCTGCCCCTCCCAGGCTAAGGGGTAAATATCTCCATAACCCAAGGTCATAAAAGTAACAGTACTATAATAAAATGACTTTATAAAAGTTTGCAATATAATTAAAGGCTTAATAGCAGTCGAACAATGACGTAATACACCTAGGTCATAAAAATCAGTCCGGTCACCGAAATAAATTAACGAAAAAAGAAAATCTACGAAGAAGGCAAAATAACCCAATGTCCTAAATGAAGACCAGTACTTTGTAGAAATTATGGCCATGGTAAATTCTAATTTTTTTCTTCCTCTCAAATACCTAAAACCATATATTTTGTCAATTAAGGATTGAAACCAATTAATATAATCTCTTAATTCTTTTGTTTTAGGAGATGTAAGCTGTTCGGTTTCATTAAGGATAAAAACTGTATGAGATTGATCAAAAAGTAAATCAGTTTTATCTTTTCGATTCCATTTAGGATTAATTTTCTTTTTTAATTTGTAAAACCAATTTGGTGATTTTATCATTTTATAAAAAAGTTCTTTTATCAACCACCAGTAAGAGGGTTCTGAATAAATTATAGGCGATCGAACCGTTGAATTTGATAGGTTATTTATCCGTTCTACCCTTGTGCAGTCGAAGTACGCGGAAGAAATATCAGTAGCACCATTTAAAAAAACGTTCGAAAGTCTTGCTCGATGAAAAGAAGCCCTTGTCAATGTTACATTAGTAAGTTCCACATCAGACAATAATGTAGCGCCGTCAAAAAAGGCACCATCAAAACTCACATTCTTAATTTCGCAACCGGTAATTTTTATTCCCGACAAATTAATACCGCAAAAGTCCAACAATAAATGAATTTCTCCTCCTTTTGTTTCGATAGGAATTTTACGCGAATTTGCTAAAGTGTATTTATGTCCATGAATGTCGCACTCCCAATCAGAAAAATCTATAATCTGCTTTTGAATTTGTGTACCACCACGTAAAAACAAATGAAGTTGATTTTCGTCACTCTCTTTTACTTTTTTTTCAATATATTCACGAATAGATTTTTCTAATACTTTTCCATTAACGTAGTGCCATCGCACTTGTTGGGAAAATATCCCATCATATATTTCTTCACCGAATCTTGTTGGCCGTATCTTTTCCTCATTTTTTGCATAAAAATCATAAAGGTCCGCTCCTTCTTTATAGCCAAAACTTTTAAGAATGTTCACCATCTTCTCAAAATTCCTCCTGCTTAGGCCTTTGCTTTTATTTTTCATTATATCTATCAAATATAGTAAATTTGATTTATGATTAGAATAGCTGAGCCTAAGCGCATAGACTTAAACCATTCAGAAATAAATGCGATTCAAGATTCAGATGGTATTCGGAATTACGTTTTTGACAGAGCAAGTTTTTATATTGATAGCACAAGGCTGAATAATATTGCTGTAAGAGTAACCTTTGTTGAGGGTTTTGAAAGACCGGACAGTATTTCTGTTTATTATTTTCAACAAATTGGATCCTTATACGTACAACCTAATGATCTTATTCTTAATCAAAATAATCCTGTTATTATCAGGCCATCAGAATCTGATTTTTGGAAAGACAATCCTTTATATGTTGACAAAATTGGCTTTATGATTAATAAAGGCCGACAAAGTGATTGCAGTTTGATCGCTGAAGTTTTCAAAGTTATTTAAAACGATCATAAATTAGAATTAAAACTCATTTCGTTTAAGGTTGCTATTAAATTCTTTCATAGCAATTACAAGGACCATCATTGCTATGATGAATAAAATTATTTTGGATGAAATATTTTTATACTCAGGCTTAAACCAACTTATTAAAAAAACAAAAAAAAGAACTTTATTTGCAAACCAAAATATTTGTATCATCTGAATAAGTTTATTCAAGGCTTCCATTCTCTTAACTTTGAAAAAAGTTTTTGGCAACATATTTCTTAAAACAACCATAGAATGCTTTGCTGATTCTAGTCCAATAATAAATTTGTCTAAATTCATATTTACATTTTTAAATTTCCAATTTTTATTTTATATTGAGTCTAGGGCTTTGGCATATTGGACAATATCCATAGCAGGAACGGTACCTAATTTTTGAAGTTCCATGAATAAATTTAAAAAGAAAAATAATAGCGCCTCATTTTCTGTACTCTTTGAAAACATTAACTGACCATTTTCTGTTTTAGATAAAAAGGAACCATGCATTGAACAGCCAAGCTCAAGGCTCTGTTGTTCATTTAGTTCTTTCATTACTGTTTCAAATGCATCACCTAATGCGGGGCTCCAGCTGCTTTCTGTTGTAATTATTCCTGCTAATATTTTAAAAGGTGGCTTTGGCTCTTTAAAAACTCCACCGGCATGTGTAATTGGAACTGAAGTTCTTTTTAATGTTCTAACACTTTCAGCTTTTTTAGCAGCATAAATTATTTGTTCTCTTGATAATTCTTGTTTAACCTCGAATATAGCATACACACTTTCCGCAGGAATATAAATAAGCCCACTCTTATTAAAAACAAAAGGAGAGTATTGGCCATCATAAACTACTAAATCAATTTGCTGACTTAAGTCTCCGTCACAATCAATGATAAAAGCTTTATCAATTTTATAGCGATTAGGAAGATGCACGCGTAGCCATTCAATCCAATTATTTTCAGAACCTTCTCCTTTTGTGCCGGGATGTTTTACATTCTGTCGAATTGTATTTAGTTTGGCCTTCATTTCATCTTGAAACCCGGTAAACAAATCTTTTATAGATACTTTTTCGTGCATAAATTTAATTTAAAGGAAATAATTTTTTTAAATGATCTTGATTTGTTCTTATTAAAGCGAGGTCATAAGATAAACGCTCAGCTATAATGCGTTTTTCTTGTAATGACATTGAATCACTAATAACGTTATTTGAATTAGCACTATCAACAATGCGTAAAGTCTTTAAATTTTTGCTAATGTAATCCATCACCATTTGCAATTTTCCATTTATATCATAAGGAATCGAATGAGAATTTGTGTCAAAAGCATTAATTACCATATTACGAATAGCGATGGACTTAAAATTAAACCCATATTTATCTCTCCATAACTTCATAAGCCTTGTAAGTTTTTTTTCATCAGTAAGCCCACTTATTTCAACTTTATGCGTTGTAGTATTTGTTTTAATTGATGTTGGTTTACCGCCTTGCGATGTGGGCGCACAGTATAGTTTTAATTCACGATCCATTTCATAACTATTTATTTCACGACCAGGAACAACATCAATGAAAATATCTTCGCCGTTTATTCTAAATTTAACCCCAATAGATTTTTTTTGCTTTCTAAAAGAAATAAGGTCATCGTCCTTATAACGGTGCGCTAAAGTCCTATGTGTTGCTTCGTACATTTCTTCAATTGTACCAATGGTTTTTGAAAACGGAATTATTACATCAAGGTCGAAGTTACTTCCATTAGCAGTGCCCTGCGCGTATGAGCCCCAGTTCAAAGGGCTACCTGCTAACTGCCCGCCAAAATGTTCTACAAAAAATTCTTTGATGTCATTCCTTTTTTGAATGGCAACTTCAAGTGTTTCCGGATTGTTTCTCAAACTATTTTGACTAAGTACTCTATTGAGGTGATGGCTTGGATAAAACTCTTCTTCCTCATCCCAGCCAATAAGTTTAACAACCACTCCAACAGCCAATCCAACTATACTTCCGGTAAGAGCTCCTTTTCCTGTCCTTCCCCAATCGATTTTATCCCATCCGAAATCTTCTCCGGTTTCTTTAGTTTCACTATATTGTTTTGCGATGCTTGCTAAAGCTCCTCCAAGAGCGCCTAATAAAATTAGCCACAACATGGTGTTGTCTTTCTTACTCATTTTTATGCTGTTTTTTTAGTTTAAATAATTTGTTTTTTTCTACGATATAAAATTCATATTCAAAATTTTGTTTACTTATCCCGCCAATAAATAAAATGGGATTAAGTGTTTTTATATCCCTATTGTCTGCAATACCAACCATTGTATACTCATCAGTACTGCTATATTCAGGATTACCATTAGGGTGGGTATGCCATTCTCCCAAATAAACCAACTTTCCATCGCTTTCTTTGTATATTTTTTCTAAATATTTATTTAAGTCTTCTGCATGCCGTCTAAAAAACACTTTGGAGTTCTCGAATTTTTCAGGGACAGTAATATCTTTAATAATAATTTCTTTATTATTAACGCAACCTGAAAAAATCCCACCGAATTCTTTTGGATAATGCTCCCTACCATATTTTTCTATGCAATTAACAATCATATCGGATACAAATACGGAAAGCCCGGTTTCTTTATTTAAAAATTTAATAATCAATTAACTCAAAATTTAAAACTTCATCATTCATTTCAGTTTTTATTACAAAGGTGGTTGCGTTAAGCTTCTTTTTTATTTTATCATTTATGTTTTTTATCGCAAGGTTTAAATAACAATTTATATCAAAATAGGAGGCTTCAAACGTTGGATCCCAACAGCCGGTTCCTTCGTAAAAAAGGGGTTTATCTTCATCTACCGGAAATAGGTGAGCCTTAGTTTCAGTAATATTACCTCGTCCAGTTACGCATACAAATTCTTTCGCTTTATTTGAAATAGAAAAGTTAAATATTTTTGAAGTTGGTAGTAGTATATCTAATACATAACAAAGTTCCATGTCAGTTGTGCAATCAAATATATAATCAAACTGATTAAGAAATTTTAATGTGTTGGTCTTATTAGGTTTATCAATCCGTTTATCAATATGGTTTTGAATACTTCTGATATTAATAAACGGAGAAATCATTCTAATTTTTTGTTCAAGTGCAAAGGTTTTTGGATAACCAATTTGGTTAAATTCAAACGCTGAACGACAAATGTTACCAGCTTCAACAAAATCAAAATCCATTAAAGTTAAATCTTGTAAACCCCCTCTGGTAAGTATTTCTGCTAATGAACTTCCTATTGCACCGCAACCAAGAATTAAAATCTTAGAATCCGCTAATTTTGTGCATAATCCGCCGCGACCAAAAAATCTATGGTAAGATGAATTAATTGTACAAACCCATTTTATTTGTTGATCTTGACATTTACCGACCCATTTTTTTTCTGCTTTCTCCCCATAAGTTGGTATTTGATTAGAAGGGATTTTTATCATTTGCCAATGAATCTCATTTCCATTTGTTGTGGGAATTTTATAACCAATCAGTATCGGGTAATCGAAAATATGATTTTGACCGGTTTTTCCATGAAGCTCATGAATGGTCTTTAGTTGTGTTGGCGATAAATATTTTTCAAAATCCTCCCAATTTGTAATAATTTTTCTTCTATAAATTACCGGTGCAGTTTCAATAAAAAACCAAAAGCTTTTAAATTTTGGTAACGTTTTATAAAATGTTCCCCAGCAGCATTCGTGTTCTCCGATTTTTTGAATAATAAGAGGGTGTTGCACCAGCATAGTTCCATGAAAAATAGGTTCGGTAAGTTGCGAGTATTCGAAAAGGCCTTGATCACCTTTTTTAAAATTTGCAGATATGTCTGTAAATAAAAATTTTGCGCCATCAGCAAAAGGCGTAATTAAGTATTCATAATGCGAGTCCGTTTTTTCTTCGATATAATAATCTTGAATCCATCTTTTCAAAAGTGAAAATTCATTGATAAGTTTTTCGGCGGGATCATGGTTCTTTTCTGGATGTATGCAAACAGAACCATCCCAATTCAAATGTAAGAATCCGTCGACGTTAGTACATACGAATCGTATTGACAATGGGGAATTGCTAAGAGGATATGAGAGCGGAGCTTCTACATTAAACAAAAGAGGTTCTTTGGCAGTATCAATTTGGATTTTGCCTATAATAAATTCATTCCCCGTAAAAAACTCTTCAAGAAGTTTTACGCCTGTTTGATCTCTAAAAAAAGTATTAAAAAGTAAACATTTATCCATTAGCCAAAACTTTCTGTTTTTAATTTGGAGTGCCCGTTTCCCTTTTGTTTGACCACATACTTATCGTTTACCGGGAAATAAATTTTAATATTATCCTCATTATCATAGATTCTTTCAAGCATTCGCTTCATTTCTAATGAGAGATTTATTTTTTCCGAATCACTAAGAATATTTGAAACTATATTATTTGAGTTTGCCGGATCTTTTAAACTAATTGAAGTAACTTTATCCCGAATAAATTCAAGAGCTAAATTCAGTTTTTCCCAAAGCTCCGATGGTACTTTTCCGGCGTTATCTTCAAAGGCACGTATAATAATAAGTTCTACAAAAAAAGATTTAATATCTGAATTGTGATGCGTTTTCCAAATTTTTAGAAGTCTGATGATTTGACGTTCATCGTTTTTTTCTTTAATGTGGTCTATATGCGCTTGGATATTGGTTTGAGTAGTGGTTGCAGGCTTATCCAGTTTAGCGCGAACATATAAGTTCAAATTTTTTGTTTTTTCGTAGTCGCCTTTACTTAATTCTCGACCAGGAACGATGTCCATTTTTATTATATCACCATCAATAAGAAATGTTAAACCAATTGATACTCTTTGCTTTCTTATTTCGTATTGAACAAGCTGAAGGTCTTTATATTCTTTGCTAAAAAAGTTGAATACATCATCAGCCATTTCTTCAAGAGTCGTGAAGGCATCATATTGAAACGGAATGCACAGATCAATATCAAATTTGGTATTTATTGCGTCGTGTTTAGCGTATGATCCCGAATTAATCGGGCTACTCACTTTCTTTTGTGAATATTTTTTATCAAGTCCCTCCTTGACTTCATCCCTTTTTTTAATATATTTGTTCATGAGGGGTTCAACATGCGCCATTCGGTGCGATTGGAGTACTTCATCAAGATGTTTGCTTTTGTCTGTTGCCATGGGTAAAAGTTTTTGTGTATTATTAATAAAACAATTGTTTCAGCAAAGATACAGTTAAATTTCTGTTGCACAAATAAAATTTATGTACATTTGCTGCAACAGCCTAAAAATTCATCATGAGCAACAACCTAAATACCCGCAAACTTGCTGATATGCTTAAATCTAAAAGGGGGGATGTGGGATTGAGAGAAATAGCAAAAGAAATTGGTGGCGTAAGTGCTTCCACCCTGTCAAGAATTGAACAAGAGCATTTACCGGACATTGATACCTTCCTTAGTATTTGCAAGTGGCTTGAGGTTTCCCCGGAGTTTTTCACAGAAAAAAAAGATGAAGATGCTTCTACTGCGAATATGGTTGTGGCACATCTAAGGGCGGACAAAACGCTGCATCCTGATACCGCGCGAGCTTTAATTAAAATGATTAATTTAGCCTACGAATCGACGAGGCCAGTTAGTCATGGGAAAAGAGTTGCCAAAAGATAAATTTCGTAGAGGTTTTAAGGCTCAAGCAGAACGCCATTCTATAGAGTACCGTGAGCGGGTGGGAGTCAAAGGGTATCAATTCCTATCATCATTTGTGCTTGCGGAACATTTAGGGATAAAAGTTATTGCCCCTGATAATCTAAATGGTTTTTCCCCAGATGAGTTCGACATTTTAACTAATACCCGCAAGGAAGAATGGTCAGCCGCTGCAATTCAATCTTTCAATGGTAGTTTAATAATCATTCATAATAAATCCCACAGCTCTGGCCGTCAAGAAAGTAATATTATGCATGAATTGGCACACGTAATTTGTGGGCATCAAATGTCAGGGATTGAGAATAGACCAGATATTCCTTTTACTCTAAGAACCTATAATCAGGAACAAGAAAATGAAGCCGATTGGTTAGGCTCGTGTTTGCAATTACCAAGGCCAGGATTAACTTGGGCCTATAGGCGAGGGATGAGTGAAGAAGAAATTGCCGAACATTTTTGTTCAAGTAAGGATATGGTTAGATTCAGAACGAATATGACTGGGGTCAAAAAACAGTTTTCATCCCGTTAGTTTATTTAGAAAGTGTTTTTTATCCATGAATATGTTATGTTGAATGTAAATGCGCCGAATAATTTTATGTAACACAGAATTAATTTCGTGTTTATTAAATCAAATTTCGATATGGTATATAGATTAAAAACCTTTCTATCATGAAAAACATTAAAAACCGTTCCGCTTACATCTCTGAGGAAGAATGGAAACAAACCACTAAACTTTCATTAAATCCGGAAGAAGAAAAAGCGCTAATGAGTTTTAAACTCGCATCTTCTCAGGAAAACACACAAAAATATTTGCTGTTAGGAGTGATCATAAATAGCTTCGGAATCAATTTGGATGAGTTTTTGGAGTACTATAATACCTTCTGGGTTGATTCCCGGCCTTCCTAACCATGTTTAGGAATGTTATCTTGTAAAAGTTATATGGTAACATGGCCCGAAATGAAACGGCTCTCCTGAGCTCACCTAAATCATTGGCCGAAAAATGAGAAAGGAGACATCACTGTCCCCTTTCTCCACAAAAACCATGGCGTGGTTTTACTTGATGTTGTAACCGAGTTTGGATTTCACCATTTTTAGGAAAGGGGCAATGTTATTTGATCCAAATTGATTACATACGGCTATTTTTTTGTCACCGATCTTTATTAAATCTTCAGCTTTTAGAAAGAAACGATCACGGTCGACGCTTAGTTTTTTTGCCTTACTTAATTCCTGTACCATTCCGTAACGCTGTTGGAATTCATCAGAAAATACCTCCTTTAGTTTTGTGTATGATACACGAGGGTTATTCTTTACATAATGCTGAACAACTGCAAGTACAAGTCTGCCCTTTCCGTACATTGTCCCGTTAAACTTAATCTTTGAAATATCTCGAGAACCTGATGGTAAAGCGACTTCATCGTCGGCTACTTTTTTGGTTGATCCTGTTTTAGTAATTTTTTTATCGGTTACTTTTGTGTTTTTACTTTCAACTTTAAGAACTTTGTAAGTTGAAGGTTTGGTATCTGAAATTCTTACAAGTCCATTGTCAGATAAAACTTTCACTGTTTTAAAGACAAGTAGCCTGTTCATCCCGGTTGCTGATGCGATTAGATCTGCTGTTGTATCACTGAATTTTGAAATGTGATCAAGTACTTTTTGTTGTGTTTCTGTTGTTTTCATTTTTTTTATGGTTTTAAATTTGGTTAAACATGCGGAAAGCCCGAATAACGGGCTTTCCATAGCTAATTTACCAACTATTTTTGTCACGCGACAATTTATTTTCATAGAATATAACGGTCTGCATATAGCTCCTAACCTATGATCTGCCTAGACTTCCAGGGCTTCTAACGGTTTTTAACCGTTTGTAGATAACAGCCGCCATCTCGTACCTTTCTTCTTTTTCCACCGTCTTTAATAGATCTTCCAGTACCGGGATCTCTGTCTTGACATCTAATGGTTTTCCTTTCTGACCAAGTACAAACTTTTTATGAATTGTAATTTTCATTCTATTTCACAATGATTTTGTGAAAGTATTTAATTAAAAGAAATGGTAATATTAATTCTGCTCACCAAAATCGGAATCCCTCAAAGTTGACCAGTCAGCCTGCTCAATATGGATCTTATAATCTATGTACATTATTCTTTTTACTAGCCATGAGTATAAGACACCGTTTTTCTCATAGTTAATAAAGCGATCACGGTTAGCTATCAAGGCAGAAAAAGCGCACCATTGATATTCTCCCTTCGGAAATGATAAAACAAAACACTCTAATTGCGGGAACACTTTTAAAGTGTATAATCTGTCCTGATCACCATGGAATTCAAAATTAAAACTCTGATCGTCTTCCTGATAACCCCAAGATTTAGGTTCAGGGTTTTCTTTTTCGTAATTAAAAACGCCTGCGCCAAATTCGTTTTTTTCACTTTCTAAAAAGCTTTCCCAGTATTTGATTGCCATGATTTCAGTTTAATTTTATTTAGTAGTTAAATTATTCTTAAAAATAATTTCTCTTTGTGTGAAAGCAAAGATTGCTCGAGAATAATTCGAAATGTGTTTCTTCTTTCTGACTCTTCTATAACAGTGTATGATGCTTCATACCTTGCAATTCCGTCTACAACTTTTATAAGTTTAAGGTTAACCTCTTGTCCGGCTGTGAAACGGATGATACATTCTTTAGCTTTCTCCATTTGTAGGTTCGGTTGTATTTGTTTCTTTGCTCACTATTGTTTTTCCATGAAACTGTTTGTGGAGCAATAATCTTTTTTTATGTTGCTCTGATAAAGGCGAAATCTCAACCAACAGTGTTAATTTAGATTTTTCTTCACGTTCAAGGTCATAGTCGGTCTTTATTGTCCGGTAAATTACTGCCCCATCCATTTCACCAATTAATTCCAAATGCACATCAGTATCTTTTTCGAACTGAATGGTAAAGACCTCATTTTGTTTTTCCATACTGATAAAGTTTATTTACTTTATATATCTATGGAGATTTGTGGAAAGATTGTTTTTCCACAAAAAATAAAGATTTATATTAGCGATCCAAACCCGAGGTATTAGCCACAGGCGAAATATCTCTGAGCCCCTTAGCTACGGCGGGGGCTTATTTTTTTTTCAGTCGAAAATCAGATTTTTAAATCTTCACTTTCGATATAAGTTGCAGAATCGTATTTACATTGGGTATAATAAAACAGGCCGCTCTTTCCGTATACAATAAGTGCTTCCGCAGAAGGACTGAATTTTGACTCTATACCTTCTTCATCAAAAAGATCAGCGCAAGCATCTATTTTTATGCTGTTAAAAGTTTTGTTTTCTTTTAAAACTTTTCGGGCTGTTTTGATTGCTTCCAACATTTCTTTATTAATAGAAATTTTTATAAACGAAGGATTTTCATCGCAATACTCATCTGATCGGTAAGAAATGGATGCTTTAATTATTTTGTCTTTCATAGTGTAAAGGTTTTAAATTATTTATTTTCTGTATTGTAATTTTCTGCAATCTTATTTTTCATGCGCTTAATATTAAATTGTATAATGCTTCTCCTATTACTTCCATTTCTTCTATACTACATCTTTCATCGTTAAGCATAAACTCATCTACTTCTTCAAAACTTTTGCCTTTATTCCACAACAGAATAATCTCCTCGATGGTTTGTTCACATAAGAGTGTTTCGGTATAGAAAACGTGCTTATCATCTTCTGTAACAACTCTGCAATTTCCTTTGTCAAAAACTAATTTATTCATTGTTCTGCCCATTTGTATTTGTTTTTTAGTTGACAGCTATACTAATTAATATGACCGATTGGAAAAAATATAGCAATATTAAAAAAGAATACCGCAAGAAGGCAATGGGCTTATTTTTTTCCACTGAGTAAAGAGAAATAATTTCACCGATATTCAGTAATACTATGGAAGAAAACAACAAAAAGAAAACTCGGAAATTAAAGGTTTATACAAAATGTTTGAAAGGCCCTAACGGAAGAATAGTCGTTCCCGAAATAAAATTATGTGGTAGATGGCTTAGAAAATACGGATTTAAACAAGGTCAATCCATTATGATAACATGCGAAGAAAATAAAATTACAATAATGGTAAATGATTTTATTTTTTAATATCCATTAATTCAACAATATTATGGTCACTTGTTTCGTCGTATTTATATCCGACTATTCGCTTGTGAAAATCTTTACGAGTGAACCCAAGTTTTTCGTAGGTTGTTTCGTCCCCAACTTTCATTTTATCATCTATAAAGGCTTCAAATAGAAATTTATAATTGTTACCGTCTCTGTACATAAATTCGCCAATACGAGGTAATTTATTTTTAGCTTTTTTCATTTATATAAAGTTTTAAAATAGTAATATTGATTTTAGCGGGCGGAAAACTATAGGCTAAAAGTTTTTAAAACATCAAGCTCAGCGATAATTTGTTTTTCTCTATCTCGAAGTTTCGCGCACCATTCATACAAGCCTTTTTTAGCATATTTTGATTTGTCTTCTTTTATTTGCTTCAATTCTATTTCAAGCTCTTCAACAGTGTTTATTTGTTTTTGCATTATTGGTTAATTAGACGAGATTTATACACTTTTCCATTCTTATTCACGTTTATGAAATACATCCCAGGCTTATCAAGAACTATGTTCACTTTACTATCAACTGTCAAGTGCAAAGTATTTTGACCAAAACAGTTTATAACATCAATGGTTGCATTTCCTGCATCAACGGTGAACTGACCGTTTGATGGATTAGGATATATTGACATTCCAACTGGTGCTGCGTGAGAATTAATTCCTGTACTTACATTTGTTGTAACTGTAACTGTATTAACTATAGAACATCCATTGGCATCTGTTGTAGTGCATGTGTATGTTCCTCCTGTTAATCCGGTAGCAGTCGAATTTGTCTGTCCTATTGAACTCCAGAAGTAAGAATATGGAGCTAAACCGCCAGAAGTAATTATAGTCGCAGTTCCATCATTTGCTCCAACAGAGCTTTCTGGAGTCAATGTTGAAGTGGCTGTCAAAGCAGGAAGATTTGCATCATATTTTGCTATGTGATTAGTGTTTGGAACTGTACCACTAATTGTACTAACGCTAGTAAATGTTCCAACAATGTATAATTTGTTATTGCATGTTCCATAAGTGTTCATGTCGGAAACAGTTCCACCATTTGATGTTCCTATATTTGAAAAGTTTGTGCCATCATAAGAAAAGATAGTTGATGCTGTTCCAGTATATGAACCGTATAATTTCCCATCATACACCTTGAGAGTATGTACTGTAGCTGTTGGCCCTGTTACAGAATTCCACGTAGAACCCGTCCAACGCCAAAGACTGAATCCTCCAACATAGGATCCTCCAACATAAATTGTTCCATTATAAATTGCAATTGCTAAAAGATTGAATGGTGTTGGAAGTCCTGTTCCGGGTATATTAGTCCAAGTTGTTCCGTTAGTAGAGTATGAAACAGCATTGTTTGTGCCTGTGCTTGCGCTGAATCTTCCACAATAATAGACTGTATCACCCATTGGATTTTTTACAACTATTCCTTTGTTAATCCATTGTCCCGACGACAATGAGAAACCCGGAATGTTAACAGAATTAACGGAATAACCGTTGTAATAAAAAGGATACCCGCCACCATTTATTAAATATAGATTTCCAAATGTTGAATCCACTATAGTCGATGATGCAAATCCCTGAGTCCATGTTGAAGAAGAATAATCCCATTCATGGATGTAACTACTGCCGGATTGGCAAAATAATGAGTCATTATAATTGCCAAGACTAGTCACATGATCATAATTCAACTTAGGTCCGTATTTGGATAATGTTGTTCCGTTATAGGAAAAAAGTGTGTCTCCAAGGTTTCCGAATGAATTGAATGATGTTCCTACAATCAAATTTCCTTTATTGATGTCATTATAAAGAACGTTTGCTGAAAGATAATAAGACGGAAGGCCGGTTCCTACTGAAGACCAAACTTGCGCATTAGATTTAATCGCACACAGCGATGCAAATAAAATAAATATTTTTTTCATGGTTTGAATTATGTTTTTGTGAAAATACTTCATAGTAAAAATTGGAAAAAATATTGTCAAGTTGGCTTTTCAAATATTCTTTATCTGCCAAACTTGCCTTACTTTTCTTTTCTGCTTTATTTTTTTAATCCGCTAAATCAATTACCACTCGCTAATACGATATACATTTGGATTCGTAAAACGAAAACAACTAATGATCTCTAAAATTGTAAAATCGCTGATCGAAAAGCAGTTTGGTCATCCAATTAAGTATAGTAGGGACTGTGAAGCATTGGCAGCTAATATTTCTACCGCTTGCAAATGTAAGATCAGCGCGACAACGATAAGGCGCTTGTTTGGAGTTACAAAAAGTAATCAGAATCCCCGGCCATATACTCTTGATATTTTAGCGCAATACATCGGCTATAATGATTACGACAAACTCATAGCAAGTTTGAATAAGAATGATAAAGGTGAAGAAAACAGTATTACAGAAATATCAACTGATTCATTGAGGAAAGGCGAAAAATTTGAAATTACTTATTCTCCCAATAAAATATTAACTATTTTGTATATCGGAAAAAAACAGTTCAAGGTTTTACATTCAAAAAATAGTTTATTAAAACAAGATGATGTTTTCAAACTGAGTTATTTCGCATTGCACCACCCGCTTTTTATTTTGGAAGTTGTGCGCGAAGGAGAATCGGTGGGAAAAATAATTGAGGCAAAAGTAAGCGGCGTTACCCTTATTAAAAAGCTGTGATGCAATTTGTTTAACAATGACACTTCATGACACTGCGTTTTCATCAGAGAAATTATAATAAACACGGAGTCGAGTGTGGTCCGTTAACGTTGTATATTTATGTGAGAATCCTCTAATAGAAACGGGCTTTAACCCAAAATCTAACAAAAATTTATTTTAATCCTTAGGGTAATTTCCTTGTTGTTTTTTAATAAAAGAATGTTATACTTG
>DATMPR010000336.1:0-10175 GCA_035567575.1 Bacteroidia bacterium | reverse complement strand
TTTGTAGTTGAAGAAGAAATCTGAGCAAAAGTTACTGAACCGGTAAATAAAAACACTATAAATAAGAAGCGCATTGATTTTGTCATAATGAAATTAGTTAATGCTTAAATTTAAGGGATAAAAGCTAAAAAAACGATTATTTTACTCATCGTATCTTATTATTCACTCGCTATAATAATAATTTTGCCGATTACCAGGATTGTTAACCGTTTGCTAACAGTATTTGGCCGTTTTAAAGCCAATATAAATCAGAGACTAAAACGGAACAAAAGTTAAGCCTAACATCATATTGAACCGCTGGGTTGGATATTTTTCCCAACGCAGATAACGCATATTAGCCATGTTATTGAAAGTTACAAAAAAGCTTAGCATTTTACTATAGCGATATTCAGCACCTAAATTACAATCAACAATTCCTTTTAATAATAATGGAGCTGTAACAACATTTGGACTTTCCGATGTTTTAGTTAATGCCCACTGACTGCCAATAACAAATACATCAGCCTTAATTAAGATTTTACTTTTTAAATTATATAAACCCGAAAAAGTCAGATCGAAATTTGGTTTGTGATAAGGTTTAGTCGCTGAATCAGCCAGAACCTGATATGAATAATAATTTCCTTTCGCAATGAAATGAATTTTTTCTTTGTATTGATATTTTACCGAGCCGCTAACCGTTAACAAATTCGTATTCGCATAAATCACTTTAAATTTGTTATCCATTAATGTTTGATCGCCAACATAATCAATTACATAATAATGCATATTATCATATCTTCCGTAACTTACTTTTGCATCATAACTTGTTGTTGAACTTAAATTTCCTCTTAAACCTCCGAATATATTGAACTTGTTATTAGTATTGGCATAATTTACTTGTGGATTAATAAACGGATTTTCGTTCGTCAAACTTCTATAACTGTTTTTAATTAATCCGCCTGATAAACCTGCGTAAGGTATAATTACACTCTCATATATATCATAATAAGCATTTAACTGAGGATGAAAATAAAATTTAGTTTCCGTTCCAAACAAATCAACAGTTGCCTTTAAACCTAAATCGGCGTGCCATTTTTTACCATGCGCTTCAAAATACGGGTTTGCAGAAAAAATAAAATCATTAATAGTATCCTTTGGTTTTTTGTGATTATAATAATCGGCTAAAATATTTAAGTGAAAACTTTCTTTCTGAATAAATGTACTCAGATCCGTATTTAATTTTACATTATTTTCGGCAGCATTATACAGATCACGTAAATTGTAATACGATAATTTAATTGTGTGATTTAATTTACTGCTATCGGTATAATGACTCTGTAATTTAATAGTCGGTTCAAATAATTGAAAAGCCTGCTTTGTAAAATCTTTGTCAGTTATTTTATTTAAAGTTGTATCAAAACCATAATAATGTACAACGTTTCGTTTGTAATTAAACTCACCGCTCAGTGTATGTTTTTTATAAAATTTCTTTCCAAATAATTCTGCTTCATTATCGCTGAATCCGCTGTAACCTACGTCGCGTAAATGCGACATAGAAGAAAAATGTTTATAATGCACGCCATAAGCCATGTCGCGTGAACGCGTACTGTTTACCCAAGCCTCACCGTAAGGCATATTGTAAATAGGACCGTAACCTACTTTAATTAATGAGTGATATAATTTAGTTAAAGGTTCATTCTGCATTTTTGCCGGCTTAATTGGCTCCACGGTATATTTTGGAAACAAAGGATTTGATGTAATGCCATATTTTGCGCCGTGAATGCGTTGAACAGTATCTCTGATCTCGGGTAACTCAGTAAATTTCACGGCGTCTTTAATAGTTGGCTGAAACTCACTCTCGGCTTTAAAATTAATATCATGCATATCGGTTTGCGACTTGGTAACAGTTGCATTCCCGAAAAATAAGATCAGGACAAAAAGCCAAATGGTAAAATGATATTTTTTTATGTCTGACATTTTATTCTTTTAATTTGGTATTGTATTAACCGGTTGTTTTTTTGCTGTATCCGGAACTGTAAATAATTTTTGATCGGAACTATTAGTATTAAATTCCACTTTCATTTCTGTTTGTTTAGGCTGTTCGTTAAGTGCTTTATTGGCTTCCATTAATTTTATTTGCGCTAAGCGTGCATTTACTTCATCAATGTATTCTTGTTTTGGCTTTCCGTCTAAAATAGTTTGTAAAATAATTTTGGCGTCTTCAATTTGGTTTCTTGCAGCGTAACTGTCAGCAATTAATAACATGCCCTTTGCGTTCCAGTCATCATTTGTATAAGCGAAGCTGAATAAAGTATTAATTACTTTTTCACACTCCTTATAATCTTGTTTGTTAAAATGAATTCTGGCAATGTAATAGTAAGCTTCAGCTCCGGTTACGTTTTTTGAGAATTTAGCAATGTTGCGGAATTCCGTTAAAGCGTCATCGTAACGTTGTGTTTCAAATAACGATTTTGCTTTTATGTATTTAGCTTCGCTGGTTTGTTGTGGATTTAATTTCTCAGCTCCTAAAACTTTATTACTTTCAGTTAGAGCTGCTTCAAATTGATTTAAATAAAAAGCACAGCGCATAGCACCGATCTTCGCTATTAATTTATTAGCCGGCGTTTCAGCAATTTCCTGCATTTGTATGTAAAGCGGCAAAGCCTCTTCGTATTTTTTATCTTTGAATAATAAATAAGAAGCCTTATTTAAAGAAGTTTCTGTGTAAATACTGCGCGATTTAGAAATTACATATTTATAAGCAGGTAAAGATTTTTCGAATAAGCCTTTACTATAAGTACATTCTGCAAAACAAAACTGAGCTTCAGTAATGTATTTCCCTTCCGGGAATTTAGCAATGTAGCTTTCAAATTTAGGCATCGCATCATCGCAATTTGTTTTGTTATAATAAGCTTCTTTAGCCGATTCATATAGAGCGGTTTCAATTTGATTTACAGTTAAAGGATTTCCGATAGAAGCGAAATATTTTTCCATTTCATCAATTTTCCCTTTTGCTTCAAATGTTTTCTTGATCATTGGTAAAACTTCACGGGCATCATCACCTTTAGGATCTTTTTGTACGATCTGATTAAAATATTCGAAAGCTTTATCATCTTCTTTCTTATTATAATAGATCAAACCAATTCCTGCCAAAGAAGTATTTACAAATGAAGATTTAGGATAATTATTTAAGATCTTTTCGTAATAAATTTTTGCATCTTCGCCGTTGTTCATGTCTTTCAAATAAGTTTCGGCAATTTCAAAAATAGCGGCGCTTAAATAATTTGATTTCGGGAATTTGGTTTCAATGTATTTCAGATCGTTTATTTTTTCCTTGTTATTCTTTAATAAACCGCTGCATAATGCTTTTTGATAATAGCAGTAATCAACATCCGTTTTATTTAAGGCAATGGCAGTTTCATAGTAATCTGCAGCCTGATTAAAATCCCTGTTCATGAAATAACAATCTGCTGCTCTAACATTTGCATCCGCAGTTTTATTTAAGTTGTCGGCACTTTTGTTCATGATGTATTTTCTGAATTCAATATTTGCCGACTCATAATCTCCTTTTTCTTTACGCTGAAAATAAGCGTATCCTAGATTGTAATGTGTTTTTTCAAATTCTGCCAGATTCACATTATTAGGCTGTAACAAAAAGTTTTTCCAGGTTTCAATAGCAGTTCCGTAATCTTTCCGCTGATAAGAAATTTCCCCCATCCAGTAATTCGACAGTGCATTGTAAGTTTTATCAGAATTAATGCCCAGCGCTTTTTTAAATTGCTTTTCGGCATTATCCAGATCATTATTATTAAAAAATTCAACTGCTTTAAAAAACACCAATTTTTCATAAGTGGCTTTCATGATCGGGTCCTGACCGTCTAAACTTTCTATGCTTATAATAGCGCGTGCGTAATTTTTTGTGGTTGCGTAAACGTTAATTAAATAGTGATACGCTTCATCTTTGCGGGGCGAATTAGGATATTCTTTTAAATATTTTGTAAAAGCTTTCACCGCTTCGTTAAACGGACTCATATCCAATTCGTAAGTCAGTTTAGCATAACTGTACAAAGCATCTTCAGTAATTTTTTTATTGAAATCTAATTTGTAAGACTCGTAAAAATCATTTTTCGCTTTTGTGCGTTCGTTGTTCTTCATGTGACAATCTGCCATATGATAAAAAGTGTTTTGAGCCAACGTATCTTGATTTGTTTCAACAACTTTTTCAAAATGAGTTATAGCATTAGCGCAATCGTTTAATTTATAATAACAATAACCAATAGCGTAATTTCCTTCAGCGTTAAGTGCCGAAGCCATTTCGGTTTTCTTTAAATAAGCAAGTGCATTTTTATAATCCTGTAAATTATAATACGATTCACCGATCATTCGGTTAATTTCGCCGGCTTTTTGAACCTGGTTGCTGTCGTTCAATAGATCCGGACCGTTTTTCACAACCTTATCATATTTACCCTGTACAAAATAAATCTGAGTGATATAATAAGGAACAACAGAACCAAAAGTTTCATTTCCTATTAATTTGTTAAAGCCATCTAAAGCTGTTTCGTATTTTTTTTCATCGTAACTTAAATGTGAGTAATAGTAAAGTGCGGGATAAATATATTTGTTATCTGCATCTTTAATTTCGTACAAGTCGGCCTTTGCTTTTTCAGGATTTTTTGTCTCGATGTAACTGTAACCGCGTTTAAAATATAATTCGGCGAGATCTTCTTTTGGTAATTTGTAAATATCAACTTTATCGAAATTCTGAATAGTTTCTTCGTATTTCTTTTTTCTGAAACTTGATTTTCCCAAATAGAACCAAGCACCATTTATTTTATTGCTTTCAGGATGTGCCGTAATAAATTCACGCATGCGCCACTCACCATCTTTATGAAATAATTCAATGGCCGAAGCAGCAGCGTAATACTCCGCGTCAATTTTTAAAAGACGCGTATTTGAGGTTAGACTAATGTAATCACCGAAACTTTTTTGCGCGGCTACAAATTGTTTTTTATCGAACAGGTCAAGACCTTGTTTGTATAAAAGGTCTCTATCAATATACGCTGTTGTTTTCTGTGCTTTCCCTAATAGGCAGAACAAACAAAAAGCAACACAAACACCATACTTCCGTATCATCATGATGAATAAAAATCAGCGTAAAAATTTTCAATAAAGTTAGCTTTGGTTCCTATGCGGTTTGTTAAGTGAAAATGCAGTTATTAACCCGTTAGTGTTGATATTGCATAACGCACTTTTCAAAGCATAGTTACAATTAGCGTAAATTAGTGCGTTCAACATGAGTTCAGTCATAAAATTTGATAAAGTCACCATTTTTCAGGATGAACGCCCTGTTATTGGCAGTGTAGATCTGGAAATAAAAAAGGGTGAATTTGTGTATTTGCTTGGTAAAACCGGAAGCGGTAAGAGTTCTTTGTTAAAAACAATGTATGGTGATCTCCCTTTAATGAATGGAAGCGCAACAGTTGTTGGGTATTCGTTAAATAACTTAAAAAGTAAAGATATTCCGTATTTACGTCGCAAATTGGGTATTGTTTTCCAGGATTTTCAGTTATTGGGAGATAGAAATTTGTACAATAATCTCAAATTTGTGATGAAAGCGACGGGTTGGCGGGAAGAAGATAAAATCAAAGCCCGTATTAACGAAGTGTTTAAGAAAGTTGGTTTAGAAGGGAAGGAACAAAAAATGCCTCACGAATTATCGGGCGGCGAACAGCAGCGTGTAAGTATTGCCCGTGCTTTGGTTAATGATCCTGAAATTATTTTAGCCGATGAAGCAACCGGAAACCTTGATCCTGAAACTTCAGAAGAAATTCTGAAATTATTGAAGAATATCAGCGAAAGCGGTAGTTCGGTGATATTTGCTACCCACGATATGCTGGTTTATCAAAAATTTAAAGCTCGCACACTTGTTTGTGAGAATGGAGAATTGAAGGATAAACAGGTTTAAGTTGGTAAGCAGTAAGCAGTGGCAGTAGGGAGTTTGTGGCGGAACATTAGTCTAAAATAATAATTCAATCATTATACCATCCAGTCATTTTTCTCTTAAATTTGCTTAACAATAAAAGATGGTATTCAGCAGCATAACCTTTTTAGTTTATTTCCTTCCTGTTTTTTTGCTGGCTTATCATTTAACTCCCAATAAATTCAAGAATGCCTGCATATTAATTTTCAGCATTATTTTTTATGCCTGGGGCGGACCGAAATTCATTTTTGTGATTTTGGGAACTACCTTTTTGGATTTCTTTTTAGTGGATGCGATGAGCAAAGCCAAAACCAAAAGCGGGAAGAATCAGTTTTTGATATTATCGCTTTGCATGAATTTGGGTTTGTTGTTTTATTTTAAGTACTGTAATTTTTTTATTGATAATATTAATGCTTTAGCCGGGACTGAAATTCATTGGACAAAAGTGATTTTACCAATAGGAATTTCGTTTTACACTTTTGAGAGCATTACTTATGTTGTGGATGTTTACCGCGGGATCCATAAACCATTGAAAAATTTCTGGCATTATCAAACGTATATTATTTTCTTTCCAAAATTAATTGCCGGACCAATTGTTCGTTATAACGATATCGCCGACCAAATCACTAACCGCGAAAAAAATTACACAACAGATGTAAAACTCAGCGGATTTTTTATTTTTTGTTTTGGTCTTGCTAAAAAAGTAATTATTGCAAATACGTTGGGAATGCAAGCGAATGCTGTTTTTAAATTGGATGCTTCACAAATTGATACGGCCGCTGCCTGGGTGGGAGCGATCGCTTATACTTTCCAAATATATTTTGATTTTAGCGGTTATAGTGATATGGCCATTGGACTGGGAAAAATTTGCGGCTTCAGATTACCGGAGAATTTTAAAAATCCGTATTTATCTTTTTCCATTACTGAATTCTGGCGGAGATGGCATATCACTTTGGGAGCATGGATGAAAAATTATTTGTATATCCCATTAGGCGGTAACAAAGTAACCCCAGCAAAAATTTACAGGAATCTGATCATTGTATTTTTGCTTTCCGGTTTATGGCATGGTGCAGCGTGGAATTTTGTGTTGTGGGGAGTGTTTCACGGTTTCTTTTTAGTGTTAGAGAGGTTGTTCTTAGAAGATGCTTATAAAAAAATGCACAGATTGATCTCTACCGGAATGACATTCATGATCGTTGTAACAGGATGGGTTTTGTTCCGCAATGAAAATTTGGGTTATGCGCTTCACATCATCAAAAAAATGTACGCTTTTGATTTCTTCGATGGCAAATTTGCTTTGAATAATGATTTTATTTTTTCTTGCGCCTTAGCAGTGATATTTTCATTCTTCGCTTTCACTCATAAAACACAAGCTATACAGGATAAAGTTTACGGTGAGAAGTTTACGCCGCAAACGAGGAATGTTTTATTAGTGACCAGCATTTGTTTATTCTATATCTCATTAAGTTATATTTCGGCACTTGATTTTAATCCTTTTATTTATTTCAGGTTTTAATGTCGGCGAAAAATAAAATAATAACACCGAAAATTTGGATAGCCTTTATCGCACTGGCTTTCCCGATGCTATATGCTTATGTGAAGAAAGACAACAAACCGAATTTGGTTGGTATTGTTATCTCCGATAAAAAACCTGAATTAAATTCTGAAAACTGGCTTTCAGGTTCTTATCAAAAGGAAATGGATGATTATAATGATGATCATTGGAGTTTAAAAGAAATTACAGTTCGTTTAAACAATCAATTTTATTATAAAGCCTTCCGTCAGATCCGCGTGAATGGTTTTGTATTAGGGAAAGAAGATTATATTTTTAGTGAGAGTTATATTTTCTCGGCTTTTGGTGATGATTTTATTGGCGAACAAAAAATTATTTCACAAATGCAAAAAGCGAAGGTGGTGCAGGATAGTTTAAAACGACATGGTGTTGATTTACTTTTCGTCTTCGCTCCAGGTAAAGGTGAATATTGCAGTGAGTTTGTTGAAGATAAATACAAACATCCTGTAAAAAACACCAATCACGCTGAGTTTGTAAAGCAATGTAAAAATAATGGTGTAAATTATTTGGATCTCTATACTTATTTCAATTTGCTAAAACCAAACACAAAATATCCTTTGTTCCCGAAATTCGGTCACCACTGGAGTTATTATGGGGAAGTTTTGGCATCGGATACAATTATTCGTCATATTGAAGCATTGCACGGTAAACGAATGGCTGAAATTGCCTGGGAAAAAATTGATGTTGTTGATACAGCACGCAGTCGTGATGCAGATGCTTTAAAGAGTATGAATTTGTACACGAATCCGGATCAAAACATGAAACTCGCATATCCTGAAGTTTTATTTGAGAGTGATAGTAGCAAAAACACAACACGCGTGTTAACCATTAGTGATTCTTATTGGTACGGACCGGTTTATATGGGAATTGGACAAAATTGTTTTGCGGGCGGACAATTCTGGTATTATTTTAATAAAGTAATTCCTTCGCCTAATGGTGTAAAAACCGAAGTGTGGGAATTAAATTTAAAACAAGAGCTGGAACAAAATAATAATGTGATCATGTTATTATATTCTGATGGTAACCTTCCCGGCTTTGGAAATAGTTTTATACAGGATGCTTACGAAATGTACACCTCGCCGCAAACGTATTGGCTGCGCATGGAAAAAAACAAAACCATTCAGAATTATGCTAAACAGATCCGTAACCAACCGGGCTTGCTAAAAAAATCCACCCAAAGATCTTCCGACTTTCAAATCCCTTTGGATTCAGCAATAAAACTGGATGCAATGAAAATGGCGGGGATGAAGTAAGTTAAAAACTCCCCCAATTTTCGTTATCAAAACTATCCTAAACATTACTATATTTACTTTCCGAAATTCACCAATATGAATATAAAAAAATCCGTCCTTATTTTTAGTTTAATTTTTGTAACGTTTGTCGGTATTGCCGATGAAGGCATGTGGCTGCCGCAACTATTAAGTGAGCTTACCATTAAAGACATGCAAAAGAAGGGCTGCAAATTAACAGCTGAGCAAATTTACAGCATAAACAAAGCCAGTTTAAAAGATGCCGTTGTGCAATTTGGCGGTGGTTGTACTGCCGAAGTAATTTCTAATCAGGGATTAATTTTAACCAATCACCATTGCGGGTATTCATCAATTGTATTTCACAGCACGCCTGCCAAAGATTATTTAACCAATGGTTTTTGGGCGATGAACAAGCAGGAAGAGATTTATACACCAAGTTTGACTGTAACTTTCATTAACCGCATTGATGATGTTACAGCAAAAGTAATGACGAATGTAAATGCAAATTATTCTGAGATACAAAAAGATTCAGTTGTAAAAGCAAACATAAAAGTAATTGAGGAAGAAGCGAAAAAAGGAACGCATTATGGCGCTTTTGTCCGTCCATTCTTTTATGGCAACGAATATTATTTATTTATCACTGAAACTTTTAAAGATGTGCGTTTAGTTGGTGCTCCGCCTGCTGCTATTGGTAAATTTGGTGGTGAAACTGATAATTGGATCTGGCCGCGGCATAACGCCGATTTTTCCATGTTCAGAATTTATGCGGGGAAAGATAATAAACCTGCAGATTATTCTCCTGATAATGTTCCTTACAAACCAAAACATTTTTTGCCGATCAATATTAAAGGAGTTGAGAAAGGTGATTTTACAATGGTATATGGTTTTCCGGGAAGGACTCAGGAATATTTGACTTCTTACGCAGTTGAAATGTTAGTGAATGAAACAAATCCGCGCAGAGTTGATCTGCGTGCAAAACGTTTAGGGATTATGGACGAGACGATGAAAAAAAGTACAGAGATGAAATTAATGTACGCGAATACTTTTGCAAGCGTGGCTAACTATCACAAAAAATGGTACGGCGAAATGATGGGCTTAAAAAAATACGACGCCATTGCAAAGAAAGAGGAATTTGAAAAGAAATTTTTAGAAATGACGGATGCAAACCCCGCTTACAAGGAGAAATACAGCAACATGTACAGTAAGTTCCGGAAATTGTATTCAGAATATTCACCTTTAAACAAACAAGTTGATTATTACAGTGAATGTTTAATGGGGATTGATGGCATCCGTTATTGTTTGAATTATGTAACTGTATTTGCTGAATTAAAAAAGAAACAGGCAGGAAAAGAAAATAAGTTTGATGAATTACTCGCAGCCATGAAAAAAACAA
>DATMPR010000335.1:0-2648 GCA_035567575.1 Bacteroidia bacterium | reverse complement strand
CGAGCGGAGAAATAATTTGGACAGGTGCTAACACGCTTAAATACTCTACAGGATATAACTTAACGCATTTGATGGTTGGGAGTGAAGGAACGCTGGGAGTTGTGACTAAAATAGTTTTCAGATTAATTCCCCTTCCAAAATGTGACATGTTAATGTTAGTGCCGTTTCCAAGTGCAGAAAAAGCGTGTGAAGCAGTTGGTGAAGTTTTCAAAGCAGGTATTACACCAAGCGCAATGGAATTTATGGAACGCGATGCAATTAACTGGAGTATTAAATATGCCGGAGAAGTAAATTTTAAAATAAAACCAGAGTGGGAAGCACTGTTGTTAGTTGAAGTAGATGGAAACAATATGGATATATTATACAGCGATTGTGAAGTGATCAGCGGAATCATGCAGCAACATAATTGTGATGAAATTTTATTTGCAGATAGTGCCGACCAAAAAGCAGCACTTTGGAAAATAAGAAGAAAAGTAGGGGAGGCGGTAAAAAGTAATTCAGTTTACAAAGAAGAAGATACTGTTGTGATGCGTGCTGAGTTACCAAAATTATTGAGCGGTGTAAAAGACATAGGAAAAAAATACGGATTCAGTTCTGTGTGTTACGGTCATGCCGGCGATGGAAACCTACATGTAAATATTATTAAAGGCGAATTGAGTGATGAAATTTGGAACAGCAAATTGCCAATAGCCATTACTGAAATTTTTGAATTGTGTAAATCATTAGGAGGAACGATCAGCGGAGAACATGGAATTGGTTTGGTACAAAAACAATACATGTCAATTATTTTTCCAAAATATCAATTAGATCTAATGAGAGGAATTAAGAAAGTGTTTGATCCTAATTACATTTTAAATCCGGGGAAGATTTTTGAGTGAGTGATGGGAGTGTCTTTCCCTTAGGGACCACTATGTGGCGGCTGCGTTCAGACACCATCACAAAATCACTTCACGATCAACTTCGTCCCTTCCCAAACCAATTCATTATAATCGGCAGAGATATGCCATTTCACGCGACGTCGGGTAAAGTATCTTGAGATGTATAAGTTGGAACTCTAATATCAACATGATCCGTTAAATGTTCAACCCCATCATAAATGGCTCTCCAGTATAATGTGCCGGTATTTTCGGTATTGAAACGTAGCTTTAAAGTTTTCTTTGACATAGTAAGTAAATGTAGTAATACTTTCAAACACAGTCAACATGAATTTTGTTAGGAAGGTTTCATATTCAAGCCCTTCAGGCTTGCCACGTAATTGCCTTTTTCTTTATTCATATTAAGTCCTTCGGACTTTGAACAGCCAAAATTAAACGAGTGGTCTCCTAATCCTGAAGGGATTAAGTATGAATAAAAACAAGAAAGCTGAACAACCCAACCCTGAAAGGGTTGAATATTTTCGGAGTACAGTATTTCTACTTCATATATTTTTCCTTGATCTCGCTATAGCTTGGAATGTTGCGCCAAGCCCAGTTTGCGATTATGGTTCCGTCTTTCATTAAAATTAAACCCGGATTGCTGCGGATCATTGTTTTTAACACAATACCATCTACAAGCGTAAAATCATATAACGCATTATGCGCGTGTTTGTATTCGTCAATTTCTTTTGCACCTGATGATGTCATAGCCCAAACAGTTTGACCATCACGTTCAGCCAAAGTATAAAGATCATTTAGTTTTGCGTGTAAGGACGGATCAGTTTCTGTTTTGGTAAGATCGTAGCATATAATTAAAAAGCTATAACCTTTATTATTTAAAATAATATTGGTGATGTTAACACCGTCTAAATTATTTACGGTGAAGTCGGTAATTTTTGGCGGATTATAAGCATCCTTAATTAAGATGTTTGAGGTTGTCGACCATTTCCAGTTTAAAGTATCCTGCCATGGATAATTTTTCATAGTGAATTCTTTTTTCTCTCCTGTTTTCAAATTTTCGTAAATGAAACCCGATTCGTAAACGGCCGGCGAATAATCAGGAGCCGTTTTCATGTTATCTTTAATATTCATTCCCGGGGCATAAGCTCTGAAATCGAGCGGCGGTAAATTGCGGTACGCGTGAATTGGAAACCAAATAGACGCAACGAGTGCAATAAAAAATATACTGCGCAGTAAAAAAGGAAACACTAATTCATTAATGTGTTCTTTCCCGGCGAACAATAATGTAATTAAAATAAGCAGTGCAATATCTTTCCAGAAACTTTCCCAGGGTTTTAATTTTAAAAAATCGCCAAAGCATCCGCAGTGTGTTACTTTATTATAGCACGCAGAATAAAAAGTTAAGAAAGTGAAGAATGCAATTTGCGCAAACAATAACCAAAGCGTTAAGTTTCTTTTAAAACCAATTAACAACATAACACCCAATATCATTTCGCTCACACAAATAATAATTGCTAATGGTAATGCAATGTGCGCAAACCAATCGAACATGGCTAAACCTGTGTCGCCTTTAAATACTTCAAAATATTCTTCTAATTTGTAAGAGAAACCAAGCGGGTCGTTAGCTTTAATGAATCCCGAAAAAATAAATAAACCTCCTACTAAAAAACGGGCAATGTGTGTTGGCCATGGCGAACGGGCAATAAATTCAGCGCCGTTAATCAGCACCAATAAAATAAGTAATATTATTGAAAGGGTAGTTTTGCTAAAGCA
>DATMPR010000334.1:0-4149 GCA_035567575.1 Bacteroidia bacterium | reverse complement strand
AAACAGAACCTGTAGTTGCATATGGTCCCGCCGAAACAAAATCATAAGCTATATACATGCCGCTTCCTAAAAAAGTAAATGGTGTTGTTAATGGTAAATCAAAAGAAGATGCTGTTGCGGGAATTGTAATAGTTCCGACATAAACAGTTGTCATACCCGGTGTAACACCCGACCATGTAGTTCCTTTATTAAAAGTAACATCACCTGTATTTTGTAAATAAATGGTGATCGTTCCGGTTACAGCTGATGAAGCTCCTGCCGTAGTAGTAAAACCAACACTGGATAAAGTTGTAGAAACAGGTATCGCAGTTAATTCAGAAGCAAGAACTAAAGAAGCCCCTCTGAAGTAAGCGGCAGCTGATGTGCCATTCGGCAGCCTGAATGACGAAGTTGCATTATTAGTAGGCGAAGTTACAATAAATGTTGCCTGGCCATAAGAAAAACCAAAGGCTATTGCGACAAAAGCAAAAATAAAAGTAAATTTTTTCATGTGTATGTTTTTAAAATTTAGGACTAAAGTAATGAATAATCATTTAGCTTTTTTAATTATTTGTTAAATAGCAGAGGTATTTAATTGGATTGAAATAGCTTAAAATTTGGTCTGAAAATTCAGTTCCAAAAAAGGCATATTTTACCTATATTAGTGCGCTATATATAGTACTAATGGAAACGACCCCTTACCAGTCAAAAAATAAAATACGTATTGTCACAGCAGCCGCTCTTTTCGATGGCCATGACGCCGCAATCAATATCATGCGCCGAATCATTCAAGCCAGCGGTGTTGAAGTGATTCATTTGGGCCACGACAGAAGCGCACAGGAAGTTGTGAATTGCGCGATCCAGGAAGATGCAAATGCAATTGCTGTTACCAGTTATCAGGGCGGGCACGTTGAGTATTTCAAATATATGTACGATCTATTGAAAGAAAAAGGTTGTACGCATATAAAATTATTTGGCGGCGGCGGCGGCGTTATTCTTCCAACTGAAATCGAAGAATTGCATAAGTATGGAATTACAAGGATTTATTCTCCCGATGATGGCCGTTCATTGGGTTTACAAGGAATGATCAATGATCTGTTAAAACAATGTGATTTTGCTACAGGTAAAAATTTGAATGGTGAAGTTGGCTATGCAATGGAGCGCGATTATAAATCGATAGCAAAATTAATTTCTGCGGCAGAGAATTTTAATGAAGAAAGTAAAGCACTCCTAAACAAAGCCCGCGAAAAAGCAAAAACATCAACTACAGCTGTTTTAGGTATTACCGGAACCGGAGGTTCAGGTAAAAGTAGTTTGGTGGATGAATTAGTCCGCAGATTTTTAGTTGATTTGAAAGATAAATACATTGCTATAATTTCAGTTGATCCGAGTAAACGTAAAACAGGCGGTGCACTTTTAGGAGACAGGATCCGCATGAACGCCATTCGTAATGAAAGAGTTTACATGCGTTCTCTTGCAACCCGTCAGAGTAATTTAGCTTTGAGTAAATATGTGCAAGATGCAGTTGACATCTGTAAAGCAGCGAATTTTGATCTGATAATTTTAGAAACAAGCGGAATAGGACAGAGCGATACAGAAATTATCGAACATAGTAATATGAGTTTATATGTGATGACACCCGAATATGGTGCGGCATCGCAGCTCGAAAAAATTGACATGTTAGATTTCGCTGACATTATTGCTTTAAATAAATTTGATAAGCGTGGCGCTTTGGATGCTTTGCGCGACGTAAAAAAACAGTACAAGCGCAATCATAATTTATTTGATGCAAGTGATGATTCACTTCCCGTGCATGGAACAATTGCTTCACAGTTCAATGATCCCGGGATGAATCGTCTGTATCGTGCGGTGATGGATAAATTGTACGAGAAAACAAAAAACGAAAAATTAAGATCGAATTTCGTTATCACAAACGAGATGAGTGAGAAAATTTATATCATTCCTCCTTCTAAAACACGTTACTTAAGCGAGATCAGCGAAAACAACCGCGGCTATGATAAAAAAGCAAAAGAACAATCAGAGGTAGCGCAAAAATTATTCGGTTTACATAAGTCAATCGAAACAATAAAAGCATCAAATGTTAGCGATAAAGACCGTTTGCTAAAAGGTTTACAGGAAGCATACGAAAAAACAAAACTGGATCTTGATCCACGCAATTTAAAAACAATCGAAGGCTGGGAAGAGAAAAAGAAATTATACAGCAACGAATTTTATATTTTTAAGGTCCGTGATAAAGAATTAAAAATTGAAACTCATTACGAATCCTTATCGCATACACAGGTTCCTAAAATTGCATCTCCAAAATTTACAGCTTGGGGCGATGTTTTACAATGGAATTTGCAGGAAAATTTCCCGGGTGAATTTCCTTATGCAGCGGGAATTTATCCATTCAAACGCGAAGGCGAAGATCCAACCCGAATGTTTGCAGGCGAAGGCGGACCTGAACGAACCAACAAACGTTTCCATTACGTGAGCAAAGGTTTACCAACTGCACGTTTAAGTACGGCTTTCGATAGCGTTACGCTTTATGGTAATGATCCTGATTACCGTCCGGATATTTATGGCAAGATCGGGAATAGCGGCGTGAGTATTTGTTGTTTGGATGATGCAAAAAAGTTATACAGCGGTTTTAATTTAGCGAATCCCAAAACTTCTGTATCGATGACGATCAATGGTCCGGCGCCAACCATTGCAGCATTTTTCATGAATGCAGCCATTGATCAGCAATGTGAATTATACATTAAAGAAAATAAATTAGAAAAAGAGATCGAGAAAAAGATCGAAGCGATTTATAAAACCAAAGGAACAGAGCGTCCCAAATACCAAGGAGAATTACCGGATGGGAATGATGGATTAGGTTTAATGTTGCTTGGAGTTACAGGCGATCAGGTTTTGCCAAAAGATGTTTACGAAAAAATAAGAGCATTTACTTTATCACAAGTTCGCGGAACAGTGCAGGCGGATATTTTAAAAGAAGATCAGGCGCAAAACACTTGCATTTTTAGCACGGAATTCAGTTTGCGTGTGATGGGTGATGTTCAGCAATATTTTATTGATCAGAAAGTCCGTAATTTTTATTCAGTATCCATTTCAGGTTATCATATTGCAGAAGCAGGTGCAAATCCTATTTCCCAATTAGCATTTACGTTAGCGAATGGATTTACATTTGTAGAATATTATTTAAGCAGGGGAATGAACATCGATGATTTCGCTCCCAATTTATCTTTTTTCTTCAGTAACGGAATTGATCCCGAGTATAGTGTAATTGGACGTGTATCCCGAAAAATTTGGGCAAAGGCCATGAAATTTAAGTACGGCGGGAATGAAAGAAGTCAGATGTTGAAATATCATATTCAAACTTCAGGTCGTTCGTTACATGCGCAGGAAATTGATTTTAATGATATCCGTACAACGTTACAAGCCTTGTACGCTATTTATGATAATTGTAATTCGTTGCATACAAATGCTTACGACGAAGCGATCACAACTCCAACAGAAGGTTCTGTTCGTCGTGCAATGGCAATACAATTGATCATTAACCGCGAATTAGGTTTAGCAAAAAATGAAAATCCATTACAAGGTTCATTCATTATTGAAGAATTAACTGATCTTGTTGAAGAAGCTGTATTGAGCGAGTTTGATAAGATCACAGAACGTGGCGGTGTATTAGGCGCAATGGAAACGATGTACCAGCGCGGAAAAATCCAGGAAGAGAGTTTGTATTATGAAACCTTGAAACACACAGGTGAATATCCTATCATTGGTGTGAATACATTCTTAAGTTCAAAAGGTTCTCCGACAATTATTCCACAGGAAGTGATCCGTTCAACAAAAGAAGAAAAAGAATATCAGATCAACATGCTGAAAGAATTACATGCTTCTCATCCTGAAAAATCAAAGGAAGTATTAAAGAAACTCCAGGAAACTGCCATTCAAAATAAAAATATCTTTGCTGAATTAATGGAAGCAGTTAAATATTGTTCGCTCGGACAAATAACTTTCTCGTTATTTGAAGTAGGCGGACAGTATAGAAGGAATATGTAGTTTGGGCGTTCCGTTGGATACAACGGCGGGCTTTTCACTTCAATCTTTGCCGATTACTGCAAAGGATTTTCGTTGCAATCCCTAACGCTGCAATTACTATACTTT
>DATMPR010000333.1:0-6433 GCA_035567575.1 Bacteroidia bacterium | reverse complement strand
GTTATTTTTAAATGACTAAGAACTTGAGCTTCCCAAATCGGATTAACTAAATCAATTGCTTTTATTTCACAGATTATTTTATCTTCAACCAAAATATCTAATCTTAATCCTTCTTTGAAAGTTAATCCATCATATTTAATTGGAATATCAATTTGTCTTTTAACATTTAATCCAGTTTTTATTAATTCATGGCTAAGACAAACTTCATAAACTTTTTCCAACAATCCTGGTCCTAATTCTTTATGAACACTATAAGCTGCGTTAACTATTTTAATAATTTCTAACTCAGGAGAAATTGTTTCAAATTTATTTTTGTGGGATTTAGTGTTTTCGTGATTTTGTGGCATTTATTTAATTACGAATTTGCTTCTACATTCAAATGTTCTACTGTTCCCCTTCTAAATAAACAAAGCATATTGTTTTGCCCTCGCAGTTTGGATCTTGGTTAAACGACTTGGTTCAGGTAGCGGAATACCATAAGTTATTTTTGTGAGCACAGGAGCGGCATTTAACAAAGGCTCATTTTTTATGGCTTTATAATCTAAATACGCTTTGCCTTTAAAGCAATTTAAAACTTCATTAAGCAAACCTGCCCGTTTTTCTACATACCATGTACGGTAAAGTTTACTCCAGCGTGCACCCGGTAAAGTTTTGATTGATTGCACTAATTCCTCACTGTAAGAAAAATCTACTCTAACCACCTCGTGGTTCTCGTAAACCATTTTGTTTAAATGTACAACTGAATAATTCATCTTTCTTTGGTTTATAACCCGCTGGATTTTTTATCCTTCAGGTTTAATTATAAAACAAAGTTACTACGTATTCACACAATATGTTGCTACGTTTTGTAGCATTATTATAAATTTAAATATTTGATTTTTAATTAGTTATAAACTTATAAGAATTATGTGTTATTTATAACCTCTAAAATTATTTGAAGAGAAGCCCTTAATTCTTTATTTGTAATAATAAGAGGCGGAGTAATGCGCATTGCGGTTGGACAATGTAAAAACCAATCGGTTATCACGCCTCTTTTTATGCATTCATTAATAATATCCACGTTTAAAGCAGTATCACCAAATTCTATTGCGCATAAAGCACCTACACATCGTACTTCTATTATTTTTGGATGCACTAACATTTCAATAATTATTTTTTCAATTTCGTCGGCGCGTAAATATAATTTTTCTTCAACCAGCACTTCTAAAGTTGCTTTTGCCGCGGCTACACAAACGGCGTTGCCGCCAAAGGTAGTTATATGTCCGAGCACAGGGTTATTAGTTAAGCAACTCATCATTTTTTCACTTGCTACAAAAGCGCCAATCGGCAAACCGCCGCCCATGCCTTTTGCAATTAATAAAACATCTGGCACTACATTATAATTTTCAAATGCAAAAAGCATTCCGGTTCTTCCAAAACCACTTTGGATCTCATCAAAAATTAAAAGGGTACAGGTCTCATCACATTTTTTACGAAGTTCTTTTAAAAATTCAGTATTAGCTTTATGTATGCCTGCTTCTCCTTGTATAGGTTCAATAATTACACAAGCTGTTTTATTTGTTATTTGATCGAGCTGAGAAAAATGATTGAACTCCAATTGTTTCACATCCGGCAACAACGGACGGAAATTATTTTTGTATTCTTCATTTCCCATTACACTTAATGCGCCTTGTGTGCTTCCGTGATAAGAATTCTTAAAACAGATCATTTCACTTCTGCCTGTAACACGTTTTGCTAACTTTAGCGCACCTTCTGTTGCTTCAGTTCCCGAATTAGTGTAATAAATACAATTTAAATTAGATGGCAACAAGGAAGTAAGTAATTTCGCATATTGCGTTTGCGGATGCTGTACATACTCACCGTACACCATTAAGTGCATATAGGTTTTTGCCTGCTCGTTGATAGCAGCAATAACTTTTGGATGACAATGCCCGAGATTACTTACCGAAATTCCGCTAATAAGATCAACATATTTTTTACCACCAACATCGGTTAGGTAAATGCCTTCAGCTTTTACAATTTCTAAACCAAGCGGAGAAGGGGAGGTTTGCGCTACGTTATGAAAAAAAATATTCCGGTGATTGATGTTCATGTGATTCTGAGCTTGCCAAAGAATTATTCTTTACAAAATAAAAATTATTACTTTATTATTTTAAGACGGATACTTTCAACGTTTTGTTTATTGCGCTTAAGAATAGTTATTTCGTAGCCATCTTTAATGCGTTTATCATTTTCCGGAGGAATCCTTCCAAAAACATAATTTACATAACCCGAAACGGTTTCGTAATGCGGGCTTTCCGGGAGTGCAACGGGTAAAGCATTATTTACATCTACCATGCTTGATTGGGCATTAACAATAAATTCGGTATCACTTTTCTTTTCGACATCCGGTTTTTCTTCATCGTGCTCATCCTGAATTTCACCAACTAGCTCTTCAATAATATCTTCCATAGTAATGATACCAGCAGTAGCACCACGCTCATTGGTTACAACGGCCATTTGAATATGATGTTTTTGCAGGTCGCGTAATAGTTCATTTACCTTCATGCTCTCAGGTACAAAATGCACCGAGCGCATAATATCTTTAATGGTTTTGAATCTGTTTTCAACCACTGCTTTTAACAGATCTTTACTGTGTACAATGCCAATTACATTATCGATATCACCCAAATAAACAGGCATCCGCGAAAAACCTTCTTCAATAATTTGTTTTATCATTTCATCCCTGCCAATTTCAACATCCAAAGCAACAACACGATTTGTAGGAACTAAAATTTGTTTTACAATGCGGTCATCAAAATCGAAAACATTTTGGATCAATTCGTTTTCGCTTGGTTTAATAGCGCCGCCTTCTTCACTCTCGGTTAATATTAAACGTAATTCCTCCTCTGTGTGAACTTCATCATCAAAACCTTTAATGCCAAGAAGTCTCAATAATATTCCGGAAGATTTATGCAGTAACCAAATAAATGGCCTGAATACAAAATAAAAGATCCTTAATGGTAAAGCAATAAGCATTGATGTTTGTAATGAAAATTTGATCCCCACCATTTTAGGAATTTGCTCACCTAATACAATATGTAAAAAGGTAATTAATGCAAAGGCAACAGGAATTGAAATGCTGTGTACAAGAGAGGGGGTTAAGGTTGTATCAAATTTTAAAAAAATAGCTTTTACCAAATTAGCTACAACATCTTCACCGACCCAGCCTAAACCTAAACTTGATAAGGTAATTCCTAATTGTGTTGCAGAAATGGTGGAATCCAATTTTTCGGTTAAGTTCTTAGCTGTTTTTGCACGTTTACTTCCTTTTTGAATTTTCAGATCTAATTGCGAAGAACGCACTTTTACAAGTGAGAACTCGGCGGCAACAAAAAATCCGTTCAGAAAAACAAGGAGAAGAGTAAATAAAAGATCTAATAACATGGTTAATACAAATATATCAAAATTGCTGAATTAGGGGAGATAAAATAATTCCGGATAACACAATAGTGTTGAGAATCATCACTAAACAATTATTTAAATCACTTTAGTTTGTCGAGTTGAGCTTGTTTTTGCTCGAGCATTTTTTTAAGTAAAGCAATTTCGCTGTTTAAATCTGTTTCATCTTTATGCTCATCATCGTCATACAGCTTATTAATGTAATACGGTTTTTCGTTGGCATTAAAATAAGGTTGGTTGGAGCGGAAAAAACTATATAATGGAATTTTTAAACCTTTTGAAATTAATTCGAGAGTTCTTAATTCTAATCGTTTTGTTTCAAGAGCACTAGTTAAAGCTTCTTCGCTCATGCTCACGTATTCGGCCAGATCTTTAAACGAATACTTTTCTTTTTCTAAGATCTCTAAAACTTTCTCTTTTAAATCCATTGTATTAGTAAAATTAATAAAATTTTCGGGTTACTTAACATTACCCATTAGTTTTTTAATAAGAGGCGAAATAACTATTAAAATAACCCCGGCAATAAGTGCATACAAACCAAGTTGTTTGTATCCATCTGCGTATGTATTTAACTTTTCTACATTTGAAGCATTCTCGGATGCTTTCGCAATATTTGCTCCTAGTAAGCCGGCAAAATATTGTCCGTAAGCACTTGCTAAAAACCACATTCCCATCATACCTGCTTGTAATTTTTGCGGCGATAATTTTGTCATAACCGACATGCCGATCGGCGACAAACATAATTCTCCGAATGTTATTATGAACCATCCAAAAGTAAATACATTTAAAGAAGTGAATCCGTTTTCATCTGCAAAAAACTTTGTAAAGTAAAACACATAAAAACCCCCCGCTAAAAATAAAAATCCTAATCCGAATTTTACAATGGTGTTGGGTTCAATTTTTCGTTTGTTCATCCATAACCAAAGTAAACCCAGCAATGCAGCAAACATAATTACAAATAAAGAATTGGAAGAATTGTTTACACCATTTGGATCAAGTGTTATGCCCAAAAGTTTATTATTCAGATTATTTGCAGCAAACAAACTTAAAGAACCGCCGCTTTGCTCGAAGAAGGCCCAAAAGAAAATGGAGAATAAAATAAAAATTAAAGCGGCAATAATTTTTTTGTTTTCTTCCCAACTGTAATTTCTCATTTCTAAAAGGAAATAAACTAATGCGCACGGACCAATTATAAACATGAAAATATCGGTGTATTGCGAATTGGAAACTAAAAGAATGATAAATGGAATAACAGCAAGGGATGCACAGTAGGTTGCAAGCTCAAACATTTTGCGGCGTGTAACATTTATATTAAGCAATGGAGAAACACCAATACTTCCTAAACTTTTTTGTGTTCTGATAAAAGTAAGTAAGCTAATGATCATTACCACTGAAGCGAACCCAAAAGCGACATTCCATCGCAGTTCAATAGGAATAATTGTACTCATCATGGATCCATTCGCGACTGCGATACATAAATATCCGCCAATTAAAGCACCCACATTAACACCCATATAAAATAACGAGAATCCCGCATCGGTTCTTGAATCTCCGTCTTTGTATAAACGCCCTACCATTGTGGAAATGTTTGGTTTAAAAAAACCTGTTCCGATAATATTAAAAGCAATACCCAAAAAGAAAAATTGTTTAGGATCGATAGCGAGAATGATACTCCCGATGATCATAAGTAATCCACCCCAAAAAAGAGATTTGCGATAACCTAAAATTCTATCTGCAAATAATCCGCCCACAAAAGTAAAAGCATAAACAAAGGCTTGTGTTGCGCCGTATTGAAGATTAGCAACCTCTTCATTCATGGCGAGTTTAGTTGTCATAAAAACAACCAACATACCACGCATGCCATAGAAACTAAAACGTTCCCACATCTCACTAAAGAATAAATACCACAATTGCCTGGGGTATTTGCCTTTGAAATTTTGAATTTGTTCGAGCGTTTGCATCTTAAGGTTATATGCTATTGGGTTATTAGGTTATAAGTTATGATTCTGTAATATTTGAAAGAGGAACTAATAACTCAATAACTAATAACCGATAACTTTTTCACCTACTTAACCCCGTGCATCATTTTCCTTAACAAAGGAGTAATAGAGAATAAAATTATGGAAGCTAATCCCGTTAATACAACGAACACCATAAAGAATTCATACAGGTTATGGATTTCCATACCAACGAATACCGGGTTTGCTGAACTAATTTGATTGTTATCTAATAATTTTATTTGATCAGCAGTAGGCGTAATTGTTTTATCAAGGATAGCTTTTAGATCAATGCCTAATTCTTGTGCTTTTTTAAATTTATCACCTGTAGCCGGAATTAAAGCGCCTAAAGATCCTGCTAAAGCATAACCCGCAGCATTCGATAAAAAGAAAACACCAAATAACAAGGAAGCAAAACGTTTAGGAGATAATTTACCAACTAATGATAAACCAATTGGCGACAAACAAAGTTCTGCAAATGTTTGTATTAAATATAATAAGATCAACCACTGAATTCCCAACAATCCGCTATTACCCAGATCTTTTACGTTGTGCGCGATAATAAAATAACTCACTGCTATTAATCCTAAACCAATAGCTTGTTTCACCGTAGATAATGGTTCTTTACCTTTTGCCCTTAGTCTATCCCATAGAATACTAAATGGAAATGCAAATCCAAAAACAAATATCCCGTTAAAAATTTGCACCATACTCGGTGGCATTTCCCAGCCAAAAATATGTCTGTCGGTTTGATTATCGGCTATAAATGTTAGCGATGAACCGGCTTGTTCAAATGCTGCCCAAAAGAAAACGATAAAAAATCCTACAATGTAAATGACTAAAATTCTTTGCAGCTCAACTTTAGTTAAAGATTTATCAGATATAATTAGTCCTGCTAAAGTTAAACCAAGAGCGTAAATAATTGGATAAATAATAGTTTTAACCGGATTTGTACCCGCTAATAAATATCTGAATACAAAAAATAAAACAATGAA
>DATMPR010000332.1:0-3126 GCA_035567575.1 Bacteroidia bacterium | reverse complement strand
GTTTCTCCTCGATACTTATAGGGAATTGATGCATTTTTGCTATTTTAGTTGAAAAAATAATAAAAGAACAAAAACTCAATATGCATTTTAAAATTAAGTTTCCTAAGTACTTGTTTTAAAAAGTGGCTTTCTTTAAAATGGCAAACGTGAAATAAATAATAATAGAGTTTACGAGACATATAGACGCGATTAACAGCCAATCGCTAACACGGGGCGCGTAGAATTATGAAAAGACTTCTTTCAATACTTATATTTTCTATTTTTTATCAATTCGTCCTGAGTCAAACAACAAGCAAACCAAAGGGGAGCTATTATATTGCGCCTGGAATTCTGAAAAGTAAATTCTTAAGAAATTTAATTATTCCAGACAGTAACACACAGGCCACCGTGTTGGGTGTTACTTTTCAATACCTGCATTGCCCGCAAAATAATTCTCTTAGATCTGAAGGTACTCATGTAAATTTGATACTTAATGTTGCACGATTTTTTACAAGAAAATTCATTTTAGGTTTTTGTTTTGATATAAAAGGGTTTGGAGGTTTCACAAAACAAAATTTTTCACAGAAATTTATTGGGGACTTTAATCAAAATTATATTTCTAATTATAATAGCAGCACAGATTCCGCAATGGCTAATACCTTAAAGGGTGCAATTAATAGCGAAAGTGGTTTTGGAAATAGAGGAAATTATCGAATACAATATGGAATTGCAATATCACCATTTCCACAGAAGTACGGGGGTTTATTATTATTATTAAAAGCAGGCACTAATGCTTATTCTTTATATGGAACTTACACAAAAAAATTGTTCTATAACGATGCAGGAAATTATATGTCTTTCAATTTAAATCAAAGTTATTCAATTGAATTAACTTTTAAGCCATATAAATTTTTTAATTCTGAAGGTGTAAGCTGGTCGAATGAAAAACTTAAACATATTTATAGATATATTGTTTTAAGTTTATATTTTGAAAGACTTTCATTAAAAGGTGCAACTTTGGGAGGAACTAGTTATGGACGCGAGATGCCAATAAGCCAAATGGTCAATCAAAATTTCATATCTAAATATAATAACATTTATAATTTCGGGTTTGAAGTTGGTTTTGCACTCTATTAAAAGAATAGGTACTTTATTTAAATTTAAAAGAGATAGGTAATCTAATCCATTTTAATAGAATAATTACTTAATAGAGAGTAGAGAGTAAGCAAAAAAACTTATTAATTCGACACTTTGACGCTAAAAAAGTAAAAGCTCTCTCGGACCTATACATTTTGTACAAAATGATGGCTACTATTTATTCTTTAATAACTTTTTTAGTTTCTGAACCTATTTTGATAAAATAAATTCCAGCTGCAAAATCACTTAAATCAATTTCCGTTTTTTCGTTTTCGATTTTTCCGTTATATAAAGCTACGCCAAGCGTATTAAATATTTGAACTGTTTGCTTTATATCTTGTGAAGCTATTGTAATTTTGTTATTGAATGGGTTAGGATAAATTTTACAATTATTTATAAAAATAGCTTCTTTTATATTAAGAGGTGCTTGACTCATTTTGTGAACAAAGATATCGCTTAAGCCTACAGAACTTAAATTAAAAACACCCGCATTAGGATCAAAATCAGCTGTTCCATCGAAATAACCTGTGGTGTAAATATTATTAGATGCATCTAAAGAAATACTCAAACCATTCCCACCTAATTGACCTGCCCATATAAAGTTACCAGCAGCATCCAAGGTAGAAACGAATGCACTTCCACTAGCAGAGACTAAAGTAAATGTCCCAACGCCGGGATCAAAATCGGTAGTGTCTGCAAAAAAACCTGTTGTATAAACATTAGATGATGCGTCCACAGCTATACCATTCCCTTGCTGTGATAAGGATCCTCCTGATTGTTTGGCCCACAAAAAATTGCCAGCCGCATCCAATTTTGAAATAAACATATCTTCCGCATTAGCTGCCAATGTGAATGTTCCAATATTTGGGTCAAAATCTACTGTATCTTGAAAATAACCTGTTGAATAAACATTTGATGATGCGTCAACACTAATTCCATAAGCGGTTTCACCACCTTTTCCCGCCAATTGTTTTGCCCATACAAAATTACCGGCGGCATTTAATTTAGAAATGAATATATCATTATTATAGCCCGTAAATATACATGTACCAGGGCCTGGGTCAAAATCGGCAGTACCGCCAAATGTACCTGTAGTATAAACATTAGCAGATACATCAATAGCGATACCATAACCAAAATCGCTCGCCCCAGTTCCTCCTAATTGTTCTGCCCAAATAAAATTTCCACCAGCATCTAATTTGGAAACAAATATATCCGAGCCACCCATTGATGTTAAAGTAAATGTTCCCGGACCAGGATCAAAATCAACAGTTGATCCAAAAGAGCCGGTTGTATAAATGTTAGCGAAAGCGTCTATAGCAATAGAAAACCCCTTATCTCCATAACTTCCCCCAAATTGTTTTGCCCACATAAAATTACCATTTGGATCTAATTTTGAAATGAATATATCGCTATTGAAATTACTTCCAGTAGCCAGAGTAAATGTACCTAAGCCTGGATCAAAATCAGCAGTACCCCCGAAACATCCAGTCGTGTATATATTTCCTAATGCATCAAGTGTAATTCCATAACCATGATCAAGAGGTGAAGGACCTCCGATTTGTTTTGCCCAAACAAAATTTCCTACCGGATCAAGTTTTGAAATAAACACATCACTACCACCTCCTGGGGTTAATGTAAAAGTTCCTGAACCAGGATCAAAATCTGTAGTAGCACTAAAGTAACCTGTTGTGTAAACATTCCCAACTCCATCAACAGCAATAGAACTCCCTTGATCATTGTTGATTCCACCCATTCCTTTTGCCCAGGCGAGAGTTGGGTTTTGTGCAATTACTTCAATTGAACAATTGCATAAAATAAATACTATTAAGAATAATTGTCTTTTCATTTCGTAAATTAAATTTTAAAGATATGAAAAAAGATAGTTTAAAACCTGAATAAATAAATATTGTTTCCAAAAGTGTAAAAAATCAAATACTTTCTTAACCTAACGGGTAAAGTGTCGATCATAAGTGTTTTTTAATTAATAATTATTTTACCACTATGAAT
>DATMPR010000331.1:0-2087 GCA_035567575.1 Bacteroidia bacterium | reverse complement strand
TATTGACAATTTAATATCATTAAAAAGTTAATTAGTAAAATTTAGGCAAAAAATACCTAATATATCAAAGCATGTGTTTGATAAATTTAAATAATTCAACATGTTTAAAGGCATATACTTCAGCCTATATCCATAAATCTTTGGACTTTTTAAATATCTATAGATTGATATAGATATTAGATGAACTTTCAGTTCTGGGCGATAAATTACTTTTCAATTCGGGTGTCACTAACTCGTGAATCGCGTAAGCTATTGTTCATGTGTGCCAAAGATTCAAAACAAACAAATGTATTTTCTATTTTCAACAATAATTGTGGTTTTTGACCATCAAAAAAAATGATGGGTATCACATTTATTAGTTGCCAGGTAATACAGAGGGTTGCTTTATTTTCATAGATTAAAAGTACATTTTCACAATCCCATATTCCAAATAATAGAGGAGTATAAATGGAATACTGTGGCGTATAAAATCAAGGGTGGGCGTATCTGTGAAATGTGGGGGTGAAAACCATTGAAGTACCCTTTTTTGCTATAAAAAGGAATAAAGAGCATGGTTTTTTCACACGAGAAGCGTATTAGCGGCCTTTTCAATATTTTTTTGTTTTAAAAGGTATTATTCTATACTTTTGCAATCCCAAATTTGTCCGGCTACTCTGATAGGTTTTGAGTTTCTTTTGTCAACATGCTAACTTTTAGCTTTTGGCTTTTGACTTTTGACTTTGAAAAGTATCCAACGTTCCTGCCGGGCGATTGGTTAATTTTTAAAAAAATATTATGGCAACAAACAACCTTCAGAGTTATGAGCTGATGGCCATCTTCACTCCCGTGCTTTCGGAAGATGACTACAAGAATGCTCAGAAAAAGTTCACGGACTTTATTAAAGAAAATGGTGGAGAAGTTATTCACCAGGATGCATGGGGCTTACGCTCCCTCTCTTACCCCATACAGAAAAAGACCACAGGTCTTTATTTTGTAATGGAATACAGCGCTCCTACAGAAACCAACGCAAAACTTGAGGTGCAAATGAACCGCGATGAGTTTATCATCCGTCATATGATCACCCGTCTCGACAAGTACTCCCAGGCGTACAATTTAAGGAAACGTAACAAAAAGGCGTCTGTAGAAACCGCTTCTTAAAATCACGAACATGGCAAAACCAAACGAAATAAAATTTTTAACTTCCCAGCGCATTGAAAAACGCCCGAAGAAATATTGCCGTTTTAAAAAAATGGGCATCCGTTATATTGATTATAAAGACGGAGAATTTCTCAAAAAATTCCTTAACGAACAGGGAAGGATGTTGCCCCGCCGCATTACCGGGAACTCGCTGAAATACCAGCGCAAAGTATCGCAGGCGATAAAAAAGGCCCGCCAAATGGCTCTTTTACCATATGTTACTGACCTTTTAAAGTAAAAACAATCATGCAAGTAATTCTTATAAAAGATGTTGACAACCTGGGCGCAGCCCACGAACTGGTAGAAGTAAAGCCCGGCTATGCCCGCAATTACCTTATACCACAGAAGTATGCTATAGAAGCAAGCCAATCCAATACCAAGGTAATGGAAGAGCGCCGCAAGCAACTGCAGAAGAAAGAAAACAAACTGGTGGCTGAAATTGCCAATGTCACCCAGGTGCTGAAAGCCGGCCCTGTAAAGGTAGGCGCCAAGATAGGTATCAGTGGCAAGATATTCGGTTCAGTTACTGCTATACAGATAGCACGTGCAATCCGTGAGCAGAAAGGATACGAAATAGACCGCCGCCGCATTACCATTCTCGATGACGTAAAAGAAGCAGGTACGCACAAAGCCAGCATTGATTTCGGGAAGGACAGTGTTGTCGAAATTGAATTTGAAGTAGTAGGCGAATAATTAAAATTATTCTGCGCTGCTCGTAAATAATTAAGGCCATCCCTGGAAAGGGATGGTTTTTGATTTTTATATAACAAACAGTCTTCCGTTACGTTATATCAGATGTATTTTATATTGCCTTTTTTTAATCAAACATTAATATGGTTAGGTTAGATACACACACTATTATTTACTCTTTATTTTTTGTCGTTTTCTCAGTTGTTAAAAGCTATGGCCAG
>DATMPR010000330.1:0-8733 GCA_035567575.1 Bacteroidia bacterium | reverse complement strand
GATTGACAATTTTTTGATTTACGATTTACAATTAGTTTGAAGTAAAATTGTAAATTGTCATTTTTTCTAAACCGTAAATAATTGAATTAAGTTTTTAAGAAACCTCAATCTGCAATCCGTCATATCCCAACTCAATATGCTCGGGCAATTCTAAACTGACTTCACTATGTAAACCTAATTGGTGGGAAATATGTGTGAAATAGGTTTTTTTCGCTTTTAATTCGTTTGCTAAATCTATGGCTTCATTAAAAGTAAAATGAGAAATATGTTCGTTACGTCTTAAAGCATTTATCACGACAACTTCCGAGCCTTTGATCTTTTGTTTTTCTTCTTCACTGATAAAATTTGCATCGGTGATATAAGTAAAATTTCCAATACGGAATGCTTTCACCGGTAGTTTATAATGCAAAACATTTATGGGCTGTATTTTCAAATCTCCAATAACAAATACGTCATCATGAATAGCTTTCATATCTATTTTAGGAATGCCGGGGTAATCTTCTCCCGAAAAAATGTAAGCGAATTCTCTTTTAAGTGCAACCTGAACGCGCTCTGTCGCATAAACCGGCATTACAATTCCATTAATAAAATTAAAAGCGCGCACTTCATCTAATCCTGCAATATGATCTTTGTGTTCGTGCGTAAAAATAACCGCATCCAGTTTTTTTACTTTCTCGCGTAACATTTGTTGTCTGAAATCCGGACCCGTATCAATTACAATACAATTACTTTTGCTTTCGATCATTACTGACGAACGCAGGCGCTTATCTTTTGGATCAGCTGAAGTACATACTTTGCAAGTACAGCCAATTAAAGGTATGCCTTGTGAAGTTCCTGTTCCTAAAAATGTGATTTTCATTCAGACTTAAAAATAAATAAAAAATTTAATGCTTAAAAACGGAATAGAATAATGTTGTAACTAAAGATGGCTTTAATGCAATTGTATAAACCACTCCGAATATTGCTCCCCAAAAATGTGCTTCATGCCCAATCCGGTCTGCTTCGGGGTCGCCGGTTTTGCGTTTGCTTAAATAATAACTTCCTGCTAAAAAAACCACACCTAATAACCAAGCGGGCATTGGTAAAACAAATAAATATAATGTTTGAAAAGGTTGGATGATAATGAAACTGAAAATAACAGCTTCAATAGCACCGCTTGCCCCTAAAGAAGAATAGGATGGATTATTTTTGTTTTTTAAATATTCTGTGATCGAAGCAGCATAAATTCCGCCTGTAAATAAACCAATATAAGCGAGTTTGGCCAATTTAATGGCGTGCACCCTTTCTTCATCTGAAATGGTATAAGGATCTGACAAAAAAATGTCAACATAATTAACATTTTCAACAGTATAACCAAATATCCATAGCGAAAAAACATTTAAAGCCAAATGCATGGTGTCGGCGTGAATAAAAGCATGAGTTAAAAAACGGTAATGTTCTTTATTGTGTTTAATAGAGTAGGGATGAAATAGATATTTGTACATCGCGTTCCTGTCATAAAAACAATACAGCGAGAAAGCAAGAATAACAATTATGAATGTAGTGGTGATCATGTTTATTCTACAGCCTCTTTTCCTTTTCCTAAATATTTTTCAATAGCAAAATGCCCAATGTAAATTAAAGGTATCAAAGCAATAGCAACTAATAATTTAAAAGCATAACCCCAAGCGGCGTTAACTGCAAAATCGCCAAACGACCATTTGCCGGGAATCACAAAAGCAATGAACTGAACCAGAAAAGTATCAATTAATTGGCTTATTACAGTGCTTCCTGTTGCCCGCAGCCAGATCATTTTATGTCCGGTCACGTTTCTTAATTTCCAGAAGATCCAGACATCAACTAATTGTGATGTTAAAAAAGCGCAAATACTCCCAACAATTATCCACTGACTTTGTCCGAACACCGTTGTAAATGCACCATCACTTACAGGAGAGAAACCAACTGCTTTTAAGTTAATGGCAATTGTAATTAAAATATAAGTGTAAACAATTAATCCGACCGTGATAAGAGTAAGTTTTCGCACACCGCTATGTCCATAATATTCATTAATTAGATCCGTAAGCACAAAAACAACGGGCCATAAAATAATACCTATGCTTTGCGTGAAAAAACCGAAGAACTGAACTAGTTTTCCACCGATTAGTTCGGCAACAATGGCATTAGTGATAAAAAATCCGGCGAGAATAATAAAGACGAGATCCTTGCGGTTTTTAAAATCCATAGCCACAGATTTCGCGGATTAGCGCGGATTATTTGGTTAATATTATTCGTTTATATTTTAGAGAGTTCTCGCCAAAATTAACAAGCAACCCTATTTTACATTTAGAGATTGCAAGATAATTAATTATTTGTTTAAAATTAGTTTCAAGCACACCTTCCTGCGCTTTAACTTCTAAAATAATGTTATTATTGATTACAAAATCGGAAAGGTAGTAACGTGGAAACGTAAACCCTTTATAATTTATTTCATACTTTTTCTCTCTTTCAAATTGAATGTTTCTTAGATTAAATTCAATTTGTAAAGCATCTTTATAAACAATTTCAAGAAAGCCTTTACCTAATTCATTATAAACATCAAAACAAGAACCAATAATTTCATAAGTAATTTTGTTAAGCGGATACGGAGATTTTAAATCAATCACAGGATCCTTTACCTCAATCCAATTATCTTCTAATTCATAAATCATCCGTGTAATCCGTGTTAATCGGCGGCTTATTTTTTAAATACCAAAATTTCTGCGCGGCGATTAATTTCGTTTTCTTCTTTGCCGCAATCTTCGCCTTTAGTACAGTTGTTTAATAAGTTGGTCGCACCTTTACCGGTAGTTTTTAAAATTTGTTTGTTGCTTAAACCGCTTTTCACTAAATATGTTTTCACGCTCGAAGAACGCTTTGAGGATAAATTTATATTATAACCGGGCTTACCTTGCGTATCAGCGTAACCATTAATTTCGATGCGTAATTCAGGATGTTTTTTTAGGATCTCCGAATTTTTGGTTAAAGTCGCTTGCGCATCTTCTCGGATATCACTCCTGTTAAAATTAAACCGCAATGGTGCCAGATCAAATCCTAAAGCTTTTAATTGCTCGTTACCTAATTTACCGTGATAATTTTCTAAAGCAGCTAAAATCGAAGCATTATTATCAACAACAGGCTCTGTAGACTTAATGCTAATAGTTGTAGAATTGCAAGTAATGATCGGATCAATGCAGGTATCACAATAAGCAGCTACCTTAAATTGTATTGTGTAATCACCCGTTTTTACAAATTTGTAATTTAAAATATTGTCTTTGCCTGCAACCGTTTCATTATTTACTTTCCAGCCAGATTGTAATACTTTGTAATATTCAGGATACGCTGCTTTAAAATTATATTCATTTTCTTTTTCATTCACAACATTAGAAGAAAGTGTGATCGCATTATCGTTAAACGTTGTACATTCTTTATTATTTAAATTAGAGAGATAATTTATTTTATAAATATCCATATCGCCTTTACCGCCTTTTCTTCCTGATGAGAAATACCCAATGTTGCCATCTTTATTCTGCACCATGAAAATATCATGAGCAGGAGAGTTAATTGGAGCGCCTAAATTTTCGGGTTTACTCCATTTTCCATCTTTCAATTCTGATTTATAAATATCGAAATTACCGAAACCGGGATGTCCGCGCGATGCAAAATATAATGTATTTCCATCATCGCTTAAAAAAGGCGCATCTTCATCGTAAGCAGTATTAATGTTTGGCCCTAAATTTTCAGGCTTACCCCAAACACCGTCGGAGACTTTTTCTGATTTGTAAATGTCGATCCCGCCATAACCATTCTTTGCTTCACTTGTAAAAAATAATGTTTTACCATCTTTACTGATATAGGCATGGTTTTGATAATAAGCGAAATTAATTTTCTTCGACATTTTTTTTGGATTCTCTTTCTTAACATTATCCATATCGATCTCAAAGATCTTGGCGTCGCGATAAACATATAATTTTTTTCCGTCGGGCGACATCGAAATAACTGACTCGTGATGTTTGCGGAATTTGGAACTTAAGAAAAGATCAGGAACCGTATAACGACGCGGTGCTGCAAAATGGCCGCCTTCCATTTGACTCAAATACATACTCTCAAAATATTTCCCATCTAAATCACTTATATGTTCTTTTTTATCATCCTGACGTTTTGATGTAAACAATAATTCGTTGTTCGGAGTAATTACAGGCACATATTCGGGATTCTTAGAATTTACTGTAGAGCCCAAATTAACTACATACCAATCTTTAGGATTTACATTAGCGCTATTAGCCATTGCATATATGCAATCTTCTTTACGTTTTTTCAGATCCAGCTGAAATAATTTATCGTCTTCATCAATTGCAACGGCACCTTTAAGCATATCTAAAAACTTAATGCTTTCTTTAAAATTACTTTCATGCTGATAACATTTTGATAAGGCATAAAGTAAATCAGGAAGAGTATCTTTTGGTGAATGGCGATATGCGTTTTCTAAATAACGAAGCGCTTCTTCAGGTTGATCAAAAAATTCGGAGAGTGTGATGCCCAAACCAACATTCGCGTCGTAATTATCTTTATCCTTTTCAAGGACTTTTAAATAATATTGACGGGCTTGATCTAAATGTCCGTTTTCAGTTGCCTTAGCGGCTTTACGCAGATAACGTTTTGCCTGGGAAAAGGAATTGTTTTGAGAAAATAAAATAAGAAGGATGAATAAAATTAATTTTCTCATTGCTTTACGATAATTTACCTATAAAGATATAAAAAATAAGCACACACAAAAAAAGACTCAGTAGAATATTAGCAGATGCCCATCCGTAGTTCTGCTGTTTTAATAATTCAAAGGTTTCATGGCTGAAGGTTGAGAAAGTACTAAGGCCACCGCAGATCCCGGTTAATAAAAATAATCTTAGGTTAGTGCTTGCTAGTAATTTGGCATTAAATAACCAAAGGGAAATACCGAAAATAAGGCAGCTGATAATATTAGCCGATAAGGTAGCTATGGGTAATGTTAATGTGGTTTTAGAAAATAAGATCCCTAAAAAATACCTAACTATACTTCCTATTCCGCCCCCTAAAAACACCCAAATTGCGCTCATTCTATTTTTTTGCTAAATAAACAGCTCCTCCGGCCGAATCATGTTTTGCGCCGGTAACTGAGCTTAATGTATTGGTTTGTTCGTTTAATCTTAAGTATCCTAACAATGCAAAAATAAGCGCTTCTTTATAATTAACTGTTGTTGCATCCGGAATAATAATTTTTCCTTTGTAATATTTTTTAAGTACTTCAATTAAAAAAATATTGTGCGCTCCGCCGCCGGTAATAAAAACATCTTCTAATTTATTTTCATTTAGTACGGCAGCAATCTGTATTGCAATATGATTTACCAATGTGTTTAATACGTCGTTAGCCGGTAATTTACTTTTTTCGATCAAATATAAAAACTCATTCTCAAAATTTTCGCGCGCCAGTGATTTCGCGGATTTAATTTTAAAAAAATCTAAATTATTTAAATTGTTAAGTAATTCTTCATTGCAATTGCCTTGCTTAGCCCAATCGCCGTTTTTATCATAATCACTGCCTGCTAATTGCGCAAAATAATTGAGGGCCATATTGGCAAAGCAAATATCAAACGCAATACGTGAATTATTTTTAGTAAACGAAATATTAGCAATGCCGCCAATGTTTAAACAGCTCTGGTATTGACTAAATAATAATTTATCCCCAATAGGAACCAATGGCGCACCTTGTCCGGCTAAAGCAACATCCAAACTTCTGAAATCACAAACTGTGGTCATATTTGTTTGAGCTGAAATAGTAGCTCCGCACCCAAATTGTGTGCTAAAGCCTTTTTGCGGCTGATGAAAAATGGTATGTCCGTGCGAAGCAATGGCGATTGGTTTTGCGGGAACATCCGCCATGAATTTTACAATTTCTTTTCCAATGAATTTCCCAAATTGGTGGTGCAGTTTAAAATAATTTTCAACATTGAGATAAGGTAGTGCACGCAATTTATTTCTTTGAGCTGTGCTATACGAGATGGTATTGGCTTTTAGAATTTTGTAGCTTAAGTTATCAGCATCCCCTTCAAACTCACAAATGGCAATATCCAAACCATCGAGCGAGGTGCCGCTCATTATGCCAATGATTGTGTATTTACCTGATTTTGACAAGCTTTTAAAGCTTAAAATTATTTAAACAAATCTATAAAAAAAAGCACCAAAAAGCCTATATAATATTATATTTGCAAGGCTATCAAAATTAGTTCTAACAAAAAATCACAAACTTATGCATTTTGAACTTACAGAAGAACATTTAATGATTCAGAAGGCAGCGCGTGAATTCGCGCAAAATGAACTGAAGCCCGGAGTTATTGAACGTGATGAGCACCAAAAATTCCCGGCCGAGCAAGTAAAAAAAATGGCCGAATTGGGTTTTTTGGGCATGATGGTGGATCCCAAATACGGCGGCGGGGGCATGGATGCGATTTCTTACGTTTTAGCAATGGAAGAAATATCAAAAGTAGATGCTTCCTGCAGTGTGGTAATGAGCGTAAATAATTCTTTAGTATGCTGGGGATTGGAACAATTCGGAACTGAAGAACAAAAACAAAAGTATTTAGTGCCTTTAGCTAAAGGAGAAAAAATAGGCGCATTTTGCCTGTCAGAACCGGAAGCCGGAAGTGATGCTACCTCACAAAAAACTACCGCTATTGATAAAGGCGATCACTATTTAGTGAACGGTACAAAAAACTGGATCACCAATGGGAACAGCGCATCGGTTTATATGGTAATGGTACAAACCAATGTTGAATTAGGACACAAAGGCATCAATTGCCTTATTATGGAAAAAAGCATGCCCGGTTTTACTGTTGGACCAAAGGAAAATAAAATGGGTATCCGCGCAAGCGACACTCACTCGCTAATGTTTAACGATGTAAAAGTTCCAAAAGCAAACAGGATTGGTGAAGAGGGTTTTGGATTTAAATTCGCAATGAAAACTTTAACCGGCGGACGAATTGGTATTGCATCACAAGCATTAGGCATTGCAAGCGGTGCTTACGAATTAGCATTGGCATATTCTAAAGAAAGAAAAGCATTTGGAAAATTAATTTCAGGACATCAAGCCATACAATTTAAATTAGCCGATATGGCAACGCGTATTGAATGCGCGCGATTATTGATTTACCGTGCAGCCTGGTTAAAAGACCAGCATTTACCAATGGATAAAGAAAGCGCGATGGCAAAAGTTTATGCCAGCGAAACTGCGATGTGGGTTACAACAGAAGCGGTGCAGGTACACGGCGGATATGGTTACGTTAAAGAATACCATGTTGAACGTTTGATGCGTGATGCAAAAATTACCCAGATCTACGAAGGTACAAGTGAAGTACAGCGCATTGTTATCGCAAGAGCTTTATTGGCTTAACACTTTTTTTAAAAAAATTAATTTCCTGATTTTTCTTTTTTGCATCAAAAAACCTACCACTTATTAAGTCAAAAGCCGTTTGGGCTAATCAGGCCGTTTTAATTCAGTTTTTCAAGGTATTTTAGCTTCATAACCTTTATAAAACGATATGCTGATTCGCCCTAATCCCAACAATGGTAATTTTACAATTGAACTTACTTACGTTACTAATAAAACAACAATTGAGATCTTTGACCATATTGGTAAATTAATTTTCGGATCAAAAATAATCTCTCTTGAAACAGAATTAAATTCCGGTCTGCCCAAAGGAAATTATGTTGCTAAAATTCTTGAAAATAATGCCGTAATAAGTATCCAAAATCTCTTCATCGGGGAGTAAATTTAATTTTTGTTTGTAAGCCATTAATAATTATGGCTTTCATTTTAAGTCTATTTTCCTATTTTTGCATACTGATTTTAAAGCTTATGAAAGTTTGTAAAAATATAATGGAAGCTATTGGTAATACGCCAATGGTTCGTTTAAATAAAATTGTGAAAGATCTGCCTTGCGAAGTGTATGCAAAAGTGGAGACTTTTAATCCGGGCAATTCTATAAAAGACAGAATGGCTATTAAAATGATCGAGGATGCGGAGAAAGATGGCAGACTAAAACCGGGTGGAACAATTATTGAAGGCACCAGCGGAAATACAGGAATGGGTTTAGCGATTGGCGCGGTAATTAAAGGTTACAAATGTATTTTTACAACTACAGATAAACAAAGCAAGGAAAAAGTGGATGCGCTTCGTGCTTTTGGCGCAGAGGTAGTTGTTTGTCCGACTGATGTTGATCCTGAAGATCCGCGTTCATATTATTCTGTATCATCACGTTTGGTAAATGAAATTCCTAATTCGTGGAAACCAAATCAATATGATAATCCAAGTAATACGGCTGCTAACTACGAACAAACAGGTCCCGAAATATGGGATCAAACAGATGGAAGAGTTACACATTTAGTTGTTGGAGTAGGAACCGGCGGAACAATTTGTGGTACAGGAAAATTTTTGAAAGAAAAAAATCCGAATATAAAAGTTTTGGGAGTTGATACATACGGTTCAGTATTTAAAAAATATAAGGAGACCGGAATTTTAGATAAAAATGAAATCTATCCATATATCACAGAAGGTATCGGCGAAGATTTTTTACCGGCAAACGTTGATTTTAATATTATTGATCACTTTGAAAAAGTAACAGATAAAGATGCGGCGATCATGACGCGTCGCATTACCCGTGAAGAGGCTATTTTCGTTGGGAACAG
>DATMPR010000329.1:0-5627 GCA_035567575.1 Bacteroidia bacterium | reverse complement strand
GTGTACGGACCGTTACCTCCGCTAACATTTGCTGTTGCTGTACCATCTGCATTTATGCAAAATTCATCCGTATGTGTCATCGTATAAGTGATGGGCAGTGGTTGATTGATCGTAAATGATTGCGTGATCGAACAACCTTTCGAGTCTTTTACAAATAAAGTATAAGAACCGGCACTCAAACCTGAAACACTTGAACCGTTTACATTCACAGGCGCCCATGTATAAGAATATGCCGGAGTACCACCTGAAACATTACTTGATGCTTGTCCGTTAGTAAATGTATTGCACGCAACATGCACAAGATTTAAAGTGTTTTGCAAAGGTGCAGGCTGAGTGATAGTAACGGTTTGTACAGTTACGCAGCTGTTAGCATCAGTTATGGTGACAGAATATGTATTGGCGGGAATATTATTTAAAACCGTTCCTGTTCCTGCAGTTGGAGCCCATGAATAAGTAAGAGTACCCGTTCCTCCGGAGGCTGTAACTGTTGCGCTGGATAAACCACCATTACATGTTATTGTTTTTGTCGCAATTGTCGCGGTTACTGAATTTGGTTGTGTTATACCAACCGTATTCGTGTATTTACAACCTATCGCATCAGTTACTAATACACTATAATTGCCTGCGGTTAAATTTGTAATAACAGAAGAAGCTGACGCTGCAGGAGTCCAGGAATAAGTAACGGGATAATTTGCTGGACCAGTGACGTTGACGCTGGCTTGTCCGTTATTTTGTCCGAAACAAGTAACGTTATTAGTGGCCATATTTAGCGTTACCCCTGTAGAATTATAAATAATAAGTTGTGTTGTTGCAACGCAGCCAACTGCATCCCTAACAATTATGCTATAAGTGGCCGGCACTAATCCAACCGCAACAGAAAAATTACCACCCGTTGGAAGCCATGTATAGGTATAAGGCGGAGTTCCGGGGGTAAAAATAAATACGGTTCCGGAAGTTGTAGAGGTAAGGCAATTTATTGGAACGTTATTTGCAACAATCTGTAAGTTACACTGAGCTTTGGAGGTATTGTAATTGAAAATAAAAAGCAACAGAAAAAAGCAGCATTTCAGGCTTTTTTTCGTGAGATTTAAATATGCAAATTGCGGGTACATTTCCTAATGCAAATTTAACAATAAAATCTTCGATTTTAGATCTTGTTCAATAACTGGTAAGGGGCGCTTAATAAGTGGTCTAAAATTCACTTTTTACATGAAACTCCACGTCGGGGAATTTTTCCTGTGCCATTTGGAGTAACCAGGCGGATTCTGCTAAAAAAACAGGACGTTCTTCCTTATCATAGCCAATATGGGCTGAGCGATCTTGCATAAAACTCTCCAATTTTTTCTTATCCTGACAACTGATCCAAAGGGCTTTGTAGAGGTTAATTTGATCGAAACTGGCGGTAGCATTATACTCTGATTTCAAGCGGTGCTGAATAACTTCAAATTGAAGAGCCCCAACCGTGCCAATTACTTTTCTGCCGTCTACTTTTCGTGTAAATAATTGTGCTACGCCTTCATCCGTTAATTGTTCTAAACCTTTCTGAAGCTGTTTTGTTTTCATTGGATCCAGATTGGTGACATAACGGAATAATTCCGGCGAAAAACTCGGAATACCTTTAAAATTAAAATCAGCACCTTCAGTTAATGTATCTCCAATTTTAAAATTTCCCGCGTCGTATAAGCCAATTACATCGCCCGGGTAAGCCTCATCAATAACCGATTTTTGCTGTGCCATAAAAGCGGTTGGATTACTAAAACGTAATTCTTTTTTTCCGCGGACCAAATGATAATATTTATTACGCTCAAATACGCCTGAACATATTCTTAAAAATGCAATTCTGTCGCGGTGTTTTGGATCGAGATTAGCATGAATTTTAAAAATAAATCCGCTGAACTTATTATCATCCGGTTTTACGATCTCATGATCTGTATCGCGTTCTTTAGGAGAAGGCGCAACTTCAACAAAACAATCCAGTAATTCTTTTATACCGAAATTATTTACCGCGCTTCCAAAAAATACCGGACTAATTTGTCCGGTCAAATATTTTTTCCGATCTAATTTGTCGTAAACGCCGCTCAGCAATTCAACATCATTACGGAGTTGTTCTGAAAAATCAACACCAATTCGTTTTTCAATTTCTTCTGACGATAGATCAGTGATCTCTAAAGTTTCTTCCACTTTTGTTTTGCTGTCGCCCTGAAATAAATTCAAAGTTTTCCCGTATAAATTATAAACACCTTTAAACGATTTACCAATACCAATAGGCCAGGTGAGCGGACAAACTTTTATTTTTAATTCCTTTTCGATCTCATCTAACAGATCAAAAGGATTTTGTCCTTCGCGATCGAGTTTGTTGATGAATACAATTACAGGCGTGTTGCGCATGCGGCAAACTTCTAAAAGTTTCCGTGTTTGAGGTTCAACACCTTTCACACAATCGATCACCATGATAACACTGTCGACTGCAGTTAATGTGCGGTAAGTGTCTTCAGCAAAATCTTCGTGACCGGGAGTATCTAAAATATTTACTTTATAATTTTTGTAATCGAAGGCCATTACTGATGTGGAAACTGAAATACCGCGTTGTTTCTCAATCTCCATAAAATCTGAGGTAGTCGACTTTTTTATTTTATTTGATTTAACAGCACCTGCAGTTTGAATGGCGCCTCCGAATAATAATAATTTTTCAGTAAGCGTAGTTTTACCGGCATCGGGATGAGCAATGATAGCAAAAGTGCGGCGACGGTTTATTTCTTCGGTAACAGTCATGATTTTGGTTTGCAAATATAGCAATAAAATGAGGTTCTCATCAATTTTATCTTGATTTTAAGAATGGAAAAGACTATTTTTACTTCATGAAGAAGTTCATTTTAATACTTATTGCTTTAAATTTGTTTATCGGTTGTAAAAAGAAAAAAACAGATGATAACCAAGCAAACACTATACCGCCAACCGTTCTTCCTGCACAAGCACCGGTATTTTCTTTTAATATTCCTGCTGATGCTAATGGAGTTCTGATCGCATCTCAAATTCCGCATGAATTCACAAATCTTTATGTAACTCAATTGGGTGGTGCTTCTGCTTTCTTTTATACTGCTCCCGGAAATTATAGTTATGTGGATGCAGGAACTGTAACATGTAACGATTCTATTTTAGTGAAACAAAGTTCAGGCTCTTATTATTTTGGCGGCAAAGCTATTAACGGGCAACCTTTTTCAGGAATAAATTATGGAAGTGGTTCAAGCTGGACAGTTACAGGCTCAACAAGTGTTCCTTCTTTTACTTTTGCGAATACTTCTTTTCCAACTACAGCCGCATTAACAAGCTCAACATTGATCAGTAAAACAAATCCTTATGCAGCAACTTATAGCGGCGCTGCTAATGCCGATTCAGTTGTTGTAATGTTAAGTGGTGATTCAACTAATTTGCAAAAGAAAACTGTTGTTGCGACTGCCGGCGTGTGTAATTTCAGCGCTGCGGAAATTGGTGCTGTTAAAAAACACGGTTCAACCAATAATCCGTTCATCAATTTTGTTTCTTATAGAATTCAAGTGAATACAGTTTCAATCAAAAAGTATTATATGGTTAATTCCATGAGTTCTTCTTACATGGTGAATATCTATTAGTGTGAATCGGTATTTCGACTGCGCTCAGTGACCGATTCCGTTTTTAAAACGCGGTGGCTGAGCGCAGCCGAAGCCACATTCTATCTTATCTCCTTATAATCCGCAATGTGTTTTATCACAACAGAAGCGCAAGTCAAACCAAACACAGCGGGCAAATAAGAAATTGTTCCGTAAGCGGATTTTTTGAATTTACTTCCATCGGTACGCATGATAGAATATTTTGCGGGAAGTTCGTCTGAGAAAACACATTTAACACCTTTATAAATGCCCATGTATTTTAAGCGTTTCCTAACGTACTGCGCCAAAGGACAAATATCTGTTTTCGAAATATCAGCAATTTTTACTCGTGTAGGATCCATTTTTCCACCGGCGCCCATTGATGAAATTATTTTCCGTCCATTATAATAAGCAGTTTGTATTAAATGAAGCTTGGGCGAAATACTATCAATTGCATCGATGATGTAGGAATATTTTTTTTGCAAAACATCTTTCATCATATCAGGCGTTAGAAAATCGGAGATGGTAGTTAATTTAATATCAGGATGAATATCTTTTATTCGCTGCTCTAATAATAGCGCTTTGCTTTGTCCATGCGTACTGGAAAGTGCCTGTAGCTGACGGTTACGGTTGGTTGGATCAACAACATCGCCATCAATGATCGTCATGCTGCCAACACCGGCGCGTGCAATAGCTTCAGCTGCATAAGAGCCAACGCCTCCCAAACCAACAACCAAAACATCAGCGGTCATTAATTTTTCAATTCCTTTTTTCCCAACCAATAATTGGGTGCGTTCCATCCAGGCGTTATCCATACTGTAAGATCTCCTCTTTAAAAATGTGTTGGTAATTGTTTTTTAATTGTTCTTGCAATATTTCTTCGCCTATTCCCAAAATTTCAGATGCTTTTTTATAGATATCTCTGATTGAAATTTTCGCATCGTCTGTTTCTAAAAAAAAGTTTTTACGGCCAACATTCTTTAAAACTTCTGCTGCATTTGAATCCGGAGTTAGCAAAGCTTTTCCAAATGATAATACATAACCGTTCTTTAATAATTGATCAGCAATTTCTTTGTTATTATTATAGCCATGAATGATAACAGGAACTTTATTCTCCATTTTTTTCAAACAAGACATTAATTCATTAAATGCTTTTACGCAATGGATGATCAATGGTTTTTCGAATCCGTTTGCAATTTGGATCTGTTCGCAAAATATTTTTTGTTGAAGATCAAAGTCTATATCAATTAATTTATCTAAACCACATTCGCCAATTGCCAGACAACGGCGGTTACGGCAAACCACATCCATTTCTTCAAGAATTTCATTTACATCATTTCCAATTTTCCAGGGATGAACACCAAATGAATACAAGTTTGGTTTTTTAGCTTGCGACGATTCAAGGCTGACCAATTCCACTTTGGCTTCCATCGACTCTTTATGCGTATGAATGTTAATAAACAAGTCTATAAATTTATAAAATTTTATCGCCAACAATGTTACAAAAATGAATAAATTGCTGTTCGAATGGCAGAAATATCTTATAACAAGCTAACGTCAATAACCTTATTACAATTAGAAAACATTGTCGGAAAGGAATTTATATCTGAAGATAAAGAACAATTTGCAAAATACGGAAAAGATGAGACTGAAGATCTGGTGTTTTTCCCTGAAGCTGTGGCAAAACCGCAAACTGTTGAACAGATCTCTAAAATTCTAAAATTATGTAACGAACAAAAAATTCCGGTTACAACGCGGGGAGCAGGGACTGGATTAAGCGGCGGCGCTTTACCAATTAAAGGCGGTGTGTTGTTAAGCATGGAAAAATTCAATAAAATTTTAAATATTGATACGCGTAATTTACAAGCAACAGTTGAGCCCGGAGTTATTAATTATGTTTTTCAGGAAGAAGTCAAAAAATTAAATTTATTTTATCCGCCCGATCCCGCGAGTTGGGGAAGCTGCAGTTTAGGCGGGAATATTGCTCACAGCAGCGGCGGA
>DATMPR010000328.1:0-8034 GCA_035567575.1 Bacteroidia bacterium | reverse complement strand
TTATCTTCTAAACGCTGTGGCTCCAAAAATACTTCTACATTACTTTCATAAAGTACAATTGAAAGCACATCACGATTGTCGAGCTGGTTCACCACATACTTTAATGCTTCCTTAGTGTATTTAAGTTTATCTCCCGACATTGATCCGCTCCGGTCTAATACAACTGAAAGATTAAGCGGGACGCGTTCTTTTTTGTCACTCGATTCTTTTTTTACTCCCTGCAGGTGAATATAATAATACAGGCTCCCTGATTTTTCGGGTAAAAAATTATTTACCGGTTCGGCTCTGAAATAAAGTGAACCGTTAGCTGTGAGTTCACCATGGTGAACGTTTTGGGCTTGTGTTGTAACGGCAACAAATTGTGCCATGACAAGAATTTTAATTAAGGTTTTCATAGGCATTTTTTTAGGATTGTTTATTTAATTGTTGTTCTATTTCTTTTTGTTTTTGTTCGAGGAGTTTCTTTTTTTCATCTGCATTACCACGGTTCACTTCTTTTTGTATGCTTATTCTTGGTAATTTTAAATGAATGCCTACTTGAAATTTTATTCCATAAGTTAAAGTGGAGGAACCTCCTTTTACATAAAAGAATCCACTTCCGTATCCTACATAAGGTTCAATACTCATTCGTATTTTTTTATGACAGAGTAAAAACTGATTGCATAAGCCAATAGTAAGTGAATGCTGAAACTCGTTTGTGTTTGGTTTGTAATTTGAAAAGAAAGTGCTGGAGTCCGCTGCGGCATACTTGTTTATTGCAAAAGTATTTCCGATTTGGAAAGAAGGCACATACGTAATATTGATACCGAAACGAAACGGGCTCTTATATGAACTACCATATCTTCTTAATCCCGTTCCGCAGATCAGAGTTAATGATAAAGGAAGACTTAAGTATTGAATTTTTCCTTTTACTGTTGCAGCACCAAATTGATTACTCTCGCGAAAAACTCCCAGCCATTGTTTTTCATAATTAATATTAGTAAGACCTAATCCGAGACTAAAAGAATTATAACGACCCAATGCAAGATGAAACGATTCACCAATGTAAGTTCCACTAAAACGGATCATATTTCCGGAAGGTACAATTGAAACAGTATCGTTGTATTTGTGTTTCAATTCAAATATTGAATAATCAACTGAGAGATAATTGATCTGTCCGAAAACAGAAAACCTAAAGAAGAATAGTGTCAAGATAATTATGCTGTGTTTTAAAGTCAAATCCTTATGCTTTTGGATACACTAATAACACATTTAGGTTACAAGGCTTTTAATTTACTTATAGTCAAATAGTTAAGGCAAAATAGTGATTTTCTAAAAAAGGTAGATTTTAGTGAATTAATGCCACCCTCCTACCATGAATTCACTAAAGCCTTGGAGGTATTAACTAAACTACCGGAAAAAGAAAATTTAGATTGGAGCCTTAGTATTGGTCATATTTATGATTTATTAAAAAAAAGAAATAGCTTATGAAAGACACGGAGATAATATTATAATTACTGAAACTCCATTAGATCAGAAAAAATTGAAATAAAGTTTCATTAATATCTATTTTCCATCTTCATTTTCAATTTAAAAATGCTTTGTTAATATTTTATTTCCGTAACCAGAAAGCGAGTTCAAAAACACCTATCTTTGAGGTAAGTTCCTTACTGTTTTAAACGATTTGTTTAACGTTATTGAAATAAGAGGTTCTGAAAAGTATTGGTAAGGAGGTGATTAAGGTACATTTTTAATCTCGGCCGTCCGGACCGCTTAGTAATGTAACCCCAACAAAAGTATTTTTGTTGGGGTTTGCTTTTTCCTTTAGTATCAAGGCTTTCCACCCTTTTTGGTGTAAACAGAAAAAATCTTTTTTTGTTGGTTTTACACGTTTTGTGCCCCCACTAGGAAACAGTCAATAATTACCTTGATAACGAAAAAGCCCGTGCAAATAAAATTCTGTTTGCCCCAACTAAAGAACAAGATTGTTTTATTGAAGTAAGCCCTAAAAGAATAAGGAGTCAACATTTGCTGGCGAGTTACAATTTGAGATTCTAAGAAATGAAGTTGTCTAAATTACTTTTCATTTGACTTTGTTAATCTTGTGTTTACTTTTTACATATTCTATTCAAATCTTACATCAGCATAAAACTAAGCGTTTCTGCATTTTAATCATGATGGTTAGACCGTTACTTTGAAAAAAAAAGGAAATGAGAAAATTTAAAATTCGTATAAATACAATACATCTAACTTTATTATTATGAAATTAAATACCCTACGCTATCAATTACTTTTGATCTTTTCGATAATTATTCTTTTAATGCTAATCACTTTATTTGGATCGTTCAATTTATACAACAAAAGAAACAAGATTATTGAAGATTCAAGAAATATAGATTACTCGAGGATATTAGCAATGAAAAATTTTAAACTGGTGGAAAACTTTATAACGTATGAAAGTAAAAACGAAAACTATTTTAAGACCCGCAAAAGTTCCATTAAAGCCGATATTATTGAGAATCACTTCATATTAATGGCCATGCTTAAAAATATCCGATCGCATTTATCCAACGACAATTCAAGTCTAAGATTTTTATTGGATTCTATTATGATTAAACAAAAAACGCATTTAGAAAATTTTGCTGATATAGAAAGTATCATATACCAGAAAGGATTTAAAGACTATGGGGTGGAAGGTAGAATGAGAGCTTATGCACATCAGCTTATGTTCATAAAAAATCCCTTGCTGCAAATAGATGCGCTGATGCTTAGAAGGCACGAAAAAGATTTTATAATAAGAAAAGAAAGACAATACTTTATCAAATTTAATAGTCTGTGTAATTCTTTAATTAAAGAAAGCAGAAAAAAAATTAAAGATCCCAAAGAATACAATACTTTTATAAACTTGGTTCTGAACTACGATAGATATTTTAATGAATATTATTATCTACAAGTTAGGATTGGAACCAATGACAGTGATGGTTTGCTTCAGTTTTTGGAAGAAGACTATAGCTCGATCAACGCACTTTTTGACAGGGAAAAAATACAAACCGTAGAAATTGAAGATGAGCTGGATAAAAAATTAAAGATTTATAATTTACTATTAGTAGGAATAACTTTTCTGCTATCAGTCATTTTCAGTATTATTTATTCTAACAGAATAAGTAAAATTGCAACTAACATTAAAGTAGCAATGAATAATTATGTCTTGAGCGGATTTACAGAATTTCCAAAAATCAATAACAAAACTAACATCGTAGAATTTGACAATATATCTATCAATTTTTTAAAGATGTCGCACGAAATTGACGGTTACCTTAATTATTTCAAAGTTAAAGTAAAAGAGCGGACAGCCGAAATAGAAAAACAAAAAGAAGAAATAGAATTACAAAAAGAACAGATACAAATACAAAATAATTTGTTAATGAATCAGAAGATTATGCTATCTGAAACGAATAAAAATTTTACTGACAGTATTGAATATGCTGAAAAAATTCAAAAAGCACTTCTTCCCACTTTGAACGTACTTAAAAACACATTTCGTGATTTCTTTATCTTTTATCAACCAAAGGACATCGTTAGTGGTGATTTTTATTGGGTTGAAGCTGTTGAAACACCAGTTGAGATAAATAAAAAGCCAATCTTAGAGGAAGCTGAGATCTATTCCAACAAAATGATTTTAGAAAATCACTACCCTAAAACCGATTCGCCGGTTCATAAAACTGTTTTATTTGCTGTAGCAGATTGTACAGGACATGGAGTTCCCGGAGCCTTCATGAGCATAATGGGAATTAATCATTTGAATAAAATAGTAAAAGAACAACATATTACTGATCCTTCGAAAATACTCGATAAACTTAATTTTGAAATTCGTAATTCACTAAAACAAGATCACGAACATAAATCGATACTGAAAGATGGTATGGACATTGGTTGCTGTGCAATTGACATCGAAAGAATGACATTGAATTACGCAGGGGCCAATACAAAATTATTATTAATAAGGGATAACGATATTCACGAATATAAAAGTTCCAATAATTCAATTGGTTTAAACCCTTTTGTCGACATTAAAATGGTCTCTTTTCGAAGAATAGATATTAAACTTAAGAAGGGAGATAAACTATATTTATATAGTGATGGATATCAGGACCAATTTGGCGGGCGGAATAATAAAAAATTTAAATCAAAGAACTTAAGACAACTTCTTCTCAGTATTAATAATCATAAAATGGCAGATCAGCTGAATTTTGTAAAAGAAAGTTTTCAAAGCTGGAAAGGCGAAACCTTTCAGGTAGACGATATAACTATATTAGGAATTGAAATATGATTTGATATTTAGCCAATTTGTAAAGTCGTCTCGTTTATTTTGGGAAATTGGCACTTCGTAATTTTCTGTGGTAATAATAGTTCCGGGATTTTTAATGAATTTTGTAACGTGATTTAAATTCACAATATGCGAATTGTGAACGCGCATGAAATTATTGTCATCCAAACAAAGCAAAGCTTCATAATGACCAATTGTTTTGGAGATACATAATTTTTTACCTCCGACTGAATAAACATAAGTATAATTTGAATCCGATTCAAGTCTTATAATATCGTTTTTACTGATATATTCTATCCGATCTTTTGTATTAAAATGAATTTTATTTTGATTTCCTGAATTCAATTCCAGGAAAAATTCTTGCAAATCAGGTAATATTTCTTTTTTATCCAGTTTTTCCTTGGCTCTGTTTATAGCAATTCTAAGATCTTCAATGTCTATTGGTTTCAGTAAATAATCAAGTGCATTATTTTTAATTGCCTGCAGCCCGAATTCTTCGTGGGCAGTTATAAAAATCAAACTAAATTCTTTGAATTTTAGTTTTTGCAGCAATTCAAACCCGCTCATGTGAGGCATTTTAATATCTAAAAAAACAATCTCAGGTCTGTAATCTTCTATGAGTTCAATTCCTTTTAACGCTTTTCTTGTTTCGGCAACAACCTTTACATTCTTAATAAATTTACTGATTAACAATTTAATATTGTTAATTCCCTGCTGCTCATCATCAATAATTATTGCTCTTAACATGAATTATTTATTTAATATTGGGATCTTAATTTTTACAATTGTTCCGGTGCCAAAGCCGTTTGAGTCTGTTTTGTCAATTATTTCAAAACCGTATTTTAGTTTTTTTATTTTACTATACAAATTCAAACGCTGATTTATAAATTCAATTGCCAACGATTCTTTTTTTAAATTTTCAGTCAAATTTCCCGGTTTAAAGGAGCGGCCCACGCCATTATCTTCAACAATGCAAATTAAACAATTTTCATTTAACAGATCAAAGGTCAATTCCAGGTTTTTATCGGAATTTTTATGCAACAGCCCATGCCAAATAGCGTTCTCAACAAAAGGCTGGATCAACATATGCGGAATTGGAATTTCTAATACATTCAATTTTTCATTTACATTCAACTGATAATTAAAAGCATTTTGAAACCGCAAGGCTTCTATTTCTATATAACCCTTTAAAATATCTATTTCTGCCTCCAGAGTAATGCTTTCTTTAGTATTGCTCTCCAATAATTTTCTGATCAATTTTGAAAACCTCGAAAGGTATCTGTAAGCATTTTCGTTATCATCCGATAAAATAAACTCCTGGATCGAACTAAGTGAATTAAAAATAAAATGCGGATTCATCTGTGCTTTTACCGCTTTGTTTTCCAGATCATACATTAACATTTTCAAAGAATTTTTATGGAGTTCCTGTTTAAGTATCCTGCGGTAGAAATACCACAATACTAAAGTAATGAGAAGCCCAAATAGTAAAGCAACAATTATTATAAACCAAACCTTTTGCCAGAATGGTTTCTCTATTTTAAATGTTATTACATTATCCGCGGGAATCCAATGACCCTCTTTATTCTCTGCTTCTACAATAAAATCATAGGTACCGGGAGATAGATATGGAAAGTTAACATACGTTTCATTGGTATAATCCCAAACGCTATTGTCTTTATTCATCTTATATCTATAATGGATCGCTGTATTGCAATCATAAAAAAGAGCTTCGTATTGTACCTTAATATTTGATTGGTTATGCTCAAGGATCAAAAAAGGTTTTATACCGTATTCCTTGTTATTGATCTTCAAAGAAGATATAAAAAATTTAGCATCCTCATGATTTATTTTTGTGTCGAAAGAATATAATTTATCCCCCGAAAAGAAAAAGGCTTTATTGTTTAAAAGTGAAATCTGACTTACAGACGTTGCACCTGTAAAGCTGCTCAACTCTATATTATTTATTTCAAAAGAGCCTTTTTTATGGTATACTACTTTACTTATACCGCTATTTGTACTTACCCATATTTCATTTTTATCAATAGTTATTGATTTACAAATATTGCTTATCAATCCTTTCTTTTCATTGATAGTATCATAACCACTTTCGGATTTTATGATCAAACCCTCCGCGTTGGTAGCAATAAACAGTTTTCCCCCGGCTAATTTTAAATCTTGTACCCTGCAATTTAAAATACTATCTTTTGCTACGACTTTTTCTTTGAAATTGTAACAGTATAGCCCTCTTAGCCCTCCAAGAAATATTTTATTATTAATGGAGTCATATACAATTGAGGTTAATCTGTATTTGCTTTGGAATATTAAGCGTGGTTTGGTGTAATCAGTTTTCGGAAGAGCATAAATATCTCTTTGTGTGATGCATAATAAACAATCCTTGTAGTTAATTATTTTTTTAAAAATGAGAAGTGGATTATTCTTCATTGATATTTTTTTTATTTTTTTGGACTCAAGGTCAAGACCAATGCATCCTAATTCACAGGATAGGATTACGGTTCTGTAATCTAATTTAAAAATAGTACCAATAATACCCAGTTGATTTTTCTGATCCGAATAAATTTCCTGAAGGACCATCTTACCCGTTCTCTGAATAGTGCCCAATAATAGCCGACCTGAATTGGATCCGACAAATAAACAGGAATCATTGTTTACTGATAATTGACTAATACGTTCGTTGGCTGCATTACCGGTGGTATAGTAATTTATTTTTTGAGAAGGCATATAAAAGACACCCGATTCGAGTGAGGAAACCCAATATCCGTTTTGATAATCTTTTATGGCGGAAGTAAAGGTTAAACCATCAAGTAAATTATCAAATAGAAGGGCGTTAAAATTATTGTTGTAAAATTCAACTCCTTTATTTCTTTCGCCTACTAAAATAATATTGCTGTCAACCGGAACCGCCGAAATTACTTGGTCCGAAAAAGTTTTATGGATAATTGATTTGTTTGTAAGGCCAAATTTCTTTAACAGCTTATTAGCTATTAGATAAATGTTTTCTTTATTTCTGGAAATCCTGGTGAATAAAACATCTTCCGGAATTTCTAATTTATCCGCGAAAAGCAGATGGTGATATTTGTCATAAATATTGAACCGATAGTTGTTATATTTACCGCTTCCTCTTTTGTCTGAAAAAACAAAATCATTTTCACCAATGCAAACAAGGTCTATGCCATTCTTAAAAGAATTATTCTTCCATACTTCGTTAACATTGTTTTCTGAATAGGGCGGGGAAATTTTCAAAAAAGAAATATTTTCTGAATTTTTTTTCCCCAGGTATAAAACATCATTTTGATCTATTGCGAAGGAACTAATGATACCGTCTTTTACATATTCTTCAATTTTTTTATTTGCAGAAATTGTAAATACTGAGTCGTTGAGAATATAACCTATTTTACCTAAGAATGATCTATACCAGATTTTTCCGTATTTGTCCTCTTTTACTTCGAAAACCGTATTGTCGGGTAAGCCATTTGCCGAACTGAATTTTTTAAAATAATTGCCATTATATTTTACTAATCCTGCATCGGTGCATATCCAAATATATCCTTTCTTATCCTGATACAATGAGTACACCTCATTGCTTGGCAAACCATTTTTGGTGCTGAAATTTTTTAAAATAGGTTGCTGTGCAGAAAAAGGAGGAGAGAAAAAAGTTACTAAAATAAATAGATAAGCAAGTTGTTTCAACATAATATGTAAACAAATTT
>DATMPR010000327.1:0-2931 GCA_035567575.1 Bacteroidia bacterium | reverse complement strand
AGGTACAAATCCATTTAAATATCTTGTAGTAACACGAGTATTGGCAGTCATGCTAATGCTCCCGCTTCTTGTTATTCTTAGTGACACTATTGCTTTATATGGATCTTACTTGGGAATTAATATGAAACAAGTAGTAAGTTTTCATTTGTTCACGAACGAAGTTTTTGAAAAATTGACGTTTGGAGATGTATTACCCTCAATAATAAAAGCAGTTTTCTTTGGTTTTGCTATTGGAATAATCGGCTGTTTTAAAGGATACAATACTAAAAATGGGACGCAAGGTGTTGGCAGGGCAGCTAACTCAGCGGTAGTGGCTTCCACCTTTGTTGTTTTTATTATTGATTTAATGGCGGCGCAAATCGCCGATATATTTCACATAACATGAATTTACAAGCAACAAGTAAGCCTGAACCGGTAATTCATATAAAAGATTTGAAAAAGTCATTTGGAGATAACTATGTTCTTCGGGATTTTAATATTGATTTGCAGGAGGGTGAAAATGTAGTTGTTTTAGGAAAATCAGGTTCAGGAAAATCAGTTTTAATAAAATGTATCATTGGCCTAATGTTGCCCGATGCCGGAAATATACAGGTGTTTGGGGAAGAAGTTCCTGAACTATCTCATGATGACCTTGATATAATGAGAGTAAAAGTTGGCTTTCTTTTTCAGAGCAATGCCCTTTATGACTCTATGACAGTGAGAGAAAATCTTGAATTCCCACTGAGAAGACATTGGATTAAAACAACAAAAGAAAGCGTTAACGATCTTGTAATGGAAGCTCTAACAAATGTTGGGCTTGCCGAAACTATTGAAATGATGCCAGCGGAACTGTCAGGCGGAATGAGGAAACGTATTGCATTAGCAAGAACGCTCATTCTAAAACCGAAAGTAATTCTATATGATGAACCTACTACAGGCCTTGATCCTATTACGGGGAAAGAAATTAGCCACCTGATGTTGGATATACAAAATAAATATAATACCTCTTCTATAATTATTTCACACGATATGAATTGTGCAAAAATAACAGCAAATCGAATTGTAATGCTCATTGATGGAGTGTGTTATGCGACGGGGACTTACGCTGAATTAAGTAAATCAAATGATAAAAGAATAAAGCAGTTTTTTGATTAAGCTATGAAAGAACAATCTATTAATAAAGCAAAGCTCGGAGCCTTTGTATTAGTATCAACAACGTGCTTGTTACTTGGGCTCTACTACATAGGAAGTAAAAAAAATATCTTTCACTCAACTATAAACGTGAGTGCGAATTTTCGTAATGTTGGTGGACTATTAGCGGGAAATAATGTACGTTTCAATGGAATTAACGTTGGCACAGTATCTAAAGTATATGCGATTGCAGATACTTCCATAAAAGTTGAGTTCACTATTGATAAAGGACTAACTGAGTTTATCACCCAAAGTGCAATTGCTTCTATTGGCACGGATGGACTACTTGGAAGTAAACTGATAAATATTTCTCCGGGTAAAGAAGGCGCACAACCCGTGAAGGAAAAAGCTATTTTACAAACATTGAATCCGCTCGAAATGGACAATGCCTTACGGACACTGGTAAAAACAAATGATAATTTAGAAGTTATAACCGACAACTTGAAGGACGTATCAATAAAATTCAATACCAGCCATTCCCTTTGGCATCTGTTAACAGACACAATAGTAGCCGAAAATGTGAGAAATGCCATTGTGCGATTTAAACTTACCGGGGAAAATACCGCAATAATTACAGGCGACTTGAGCAAAATTGTTAAAGATATAAAAGTCGGTAAAGGAACGGTTGGAGCTTTATTAACGGACACATTGTTTTCTTATAAATTAAATCAAACCATTGTAAATATAAAAACCATTAGCGATACTATCGCATTAGTCTCCGGTAATTTTAAGCGCATTTCAGAAAAATTGAAAAACGGAAACGGCTCTATCGGAGCATTACTGACCGATACAACATTTATACATAGTCTTAATCAAAGTATGTTAACCATAAAACAGGGTGCTGGAAGTTTTAATGAAAACATGGAGGCGCTAAAACATTCATGGCCATTTAAAAAATACTTTAGAAAGAAAAAATAATTTAATGAGTGATATTGTGAATTCAATTCAGTTGAAGATTTAATAGTAAAAAACATATTATTAGTGAAGCCGGAAATGTGGTTTTTGCGATTGCTTAATTTGGTGTCCTAATAATGTCTCTAACATGTCCCAAATGTCCCAATAATGTCCCTATCTATTTTTTAGGATATAAACTGCTCCTCTTGTAGCTCCTCCTTTATTTTCTAATACTCCTTTAGTAACTAAATCCGTTAAATCCCTTGTTGCAGTCTTTTTTGTAGTAGAATTAATATTTTGGTAAACAGAATTAACGATGCTTCCTTTTTCTTTGATATAAAGAACAGCTTTTACTTGCCTTTCATTTAAATCCATCTTTTGAAGATATTCTTGAGTCAAAACATCTTTTCTAAAAGTAACAAGCATTCCCCCGGATTCTTCTTCAAAATTAGGTTCAGGTAAACCTGCTTTTTTACATTCATCTACCATCTTTACAGTACCATGTCCCCAAGCTTCAAATATAAGCTGCTTTATAAAAAACATCAGCTATTAACTCGTTTTTAGGAAAAGAAGAATGTTTTTTCTTCAACTTTTCTACTGTTAATCTTTGAGTAAGCTCACCATTATTCCAAAGAGAAAGATGATCGGGATATACTTTAAACTGTGTATGAACATCAGAATAATCTCTGTGCACGATAGCATTAACAATAGCTTCTCTTAAAGCAACTTCAGGATATTCAAGTTCCTCTTCACGATGCAACTTTTTTATACTAATTGATGCTTGGAGATATTTCTTCTTTAAAATTTCGACGGCTTCTTCAGCCTGCTGAAATAAATTCCCATAGACCTCATCCATACTTAGTAAAG
>DATMPR010000326.1:0-5601 GCA_035567575.1 Bacteroidia bacterium | reverse complement strand
CAGCTTTTTTATTTTCTCCCATTTTTACTTTTAGTTTCCTGCAATAGCGGAACAGATAAGTGGATCTCACCGTCTAAAGATTCGGTTGCAAAAACCACTTCCACAATTACAGCTCCCGAAGCAAAACAAAAAAACGCCTATATAACCGAACCCCCCAGCAAAGATTACACCGGCGATTATTTAGATAAATATGAAAACGGAAACACTAAATTCAAAGGGTTTTTCAGATTTGGAAAGAGGCACGGACAGTGGCTCGCTTTCTATGCTAACGGTTATATGTGGAGCGAGTGTTATTATAATAATGGAATACGCAGCGGCGGGAACAACGTATTTTATGAAAATGGAAAACCCCGATATAAAGGCTGGTTCAAAAACGATATGCGTGATAGCGTTTGGGTATTTTATGATGCGTTTGGCGTAGAGGTAAAACGCACGCTTTTCAAAAACGATGAAGAGGTTGCTCCCACCCCTTCCTCCAAATAGCCCGTAAACACTGGGTTTCCGCCTTTTTGCCCTAAAACAATTTAAAAAAGTCGCTTTCCCGTTTATTTAACGTTAATAATGTAACCATTTTATCGCCCAATGGGTATAACCAATAAGTAAACCCGGTAAAAAATGAGTTCACACTACATTTATTACGTCTGGAAAAAGATCACCATTTCTGGTTTACGGTTGGCAGATTCGCCTTACGACCGCAAAAGTCTCTTGTTTATTAATCGAATGAGTATTTTAAATGTTTTATCGATGATCGCTTTTTCGGTCAGCGCTCCATTATTTCACTTGCCAAATGTTTTGTATTTCACCATTCCGTTTATGTTTGCCTTCGGGCTGCCGCCATATTTAAATGCTATTGGACAACTTAAATTTTGCAGATATTATTTCGCTATAATACCTTTATTTTTTTTAGTAGGGGTTTGTATCCATAACAGTTCTGAATTAGGCGATAAATATTTATTGTTGACTACCTCCACCTTGCCATTAATTTTATTTAAAAATAAGCGCACTATTTATTTTTTGTTTGGATTAAATATTCTGGCTTTCTTTTTAGTGACACTTTACCAATCAACATTTGCACCTTTGGTTTTGCTTTCTGAAAACGCGCAATGGATCTATTCAACATTTTCTGTCTTAACCGTGTTCATGGTTATTTTCTTTATTGTTCAGTATTTCAGAAGTGACAGCGAAGAATATGAAGAAGAATTAGAAGAAAAAAACCGTGAGATCAGTCAGAAGAATACTGAGATCATCGATAGCATTACTTACGCCAAACGTTTACAGGAAGCTATTTTACCGCCTCCGGGAGAAATTTCTAATTCTGTTCCCGATAGTTTTATTTTATACAAACCAAAAGATATTGTTGCAGGTGATTTTTATTTTGCAGAACATAAAGGTGATTATTTTTTTGTCGCCGCTGCAGATTGTACAGGACACGGAGTTCCCGGCGCAATGGTAAGTTTAGTTTGCAGCAACGCATTAAATAAAGCTGTATCAGAATTAGGATTAATAAAGCCCGGAGAAATTTTAGATAAGGTTACCGAAATGGTTGTGGATACTTTTAAGAAAGGACACACCGATATAAAAGACGGCATGGATATTTCACTTTGTGTTATCAATACAAAAACACGCGATATTGCATGGGCGGGGGCCAACAACCCACTTTGGTATATTAACAGCGAAGAGCTAACCGAAATAACCGCCAACAAACAACCTGTTGGAAAAAGTGAAACCTACGCTTCATTTACAACACATGTTTTAAATCTTGCTAAAGGAAGTTTGGTTTATTTATTTACCGATGGTTATGCCGATCAATTCGGCGGACCAAAAGGAAAAAAATTCAAATACAAACAATTGGCTGATCTTATTTTAAGAAATAAAAATTTATCAATGACAGAACAGCGCAACATACTTGAGAACACTTTCACCTCCTGGAGAGGGAATATTGAACAAGTAGACGATGTGTGTATAATCGGCATCAAATTATAATGCACACGAGTCAGCTTGTCCTGAGCTTGACGAAGGAATGTTTGTATTATTGGGATTAAGTTATAGTCTTTTTTATTTCAACCTGAAGTTCCAAATTGTGATATCAAAGAAAACTCAAAATTATAATGGAAAATATGGATTGATGGCTACAAATTGTAGCATTTTAGAAAATGAGGTTCCAAATTGTGATTTCAAAACAAAATAATGTTTGAGGAGCCAATTTGGCTCTAAGAAAATTAAGAATATGAAAAAGAAAGAAGTATTAATTCACCAAACAATTGAAAACAAAATCTACCTTATAAGAGAGCAAAAGGTTATGTTGGACTCTGATTTAGCAGGACTTTATGGAGTTGAAACCAAACAATTAAAACGGCAAGTCAATCGTAATATTGAAAGGTTTCCTGCTGATTTTATGTTTGTTTTAAGTGCTAATGAGAATGAATTTCTAAGGTGCCAAATTGGCACCTTAGAAATGGGTGCATATAGTAAATATCTCCCTATGGCCTTTACTGAACACGGTGTTTTAATGTTATCCAGCGTCTTAAATAGTAAAAGAGCGATACAAGTAAACATCCAAATCATGCGGATATTTGCACGGATACGGCAAATGTTTATTGACAACACTGAATTACGACTAGAAATTGAACATATAAAAAGTAAAGTAAACAACCACGATAAAAACATTGAAATAGTGTTCAGTTATTTAGATGAGCTGGCGGAGAAGTTTGACAAGCCAACAAAAAAGAAAGAAAAACCAATTAAAAAAATTGGGTTTAAATAGTTAACTAACAAGTTGACAACATTTGTATTATTGGGATTACGCTTTGATTTTAAATTATTATTTAATTAGCCAAGAATGCAAAATTTCTGGCGAATAACTAGTCATAATGTGGTGGTGGATTTTTTCTAGCTCGACGTGTAATTTTTTTTCAACGGCTGGCAAAACAAAACCAAAAAGTTCCTGACTTAATTTTAAGTTATCAATTCCAAAATTATTAGCTCGTAGTGATTTTATATTGTATTCGGTTGTGTTTCCAAACTCTCCTTTTTTTGGAATTTTCATATAAACAATCGCTTGCTCGTTTTCGTTTTCTCCTCGATGCGCAACAAATGTATGTCTTACGCTCATTATCCTTGAATGAATGTCTAATAAATCCGTTCTAGTAGCATCAACTATATTTTCAATCTGAAGTTTTGATTTTTTTGCAAAACCAGCATCCGTAAAACATTTTGAATACATTATTATCATTGATGTCCAAAGAGCCGTTAAAATATGTTGTTCGCTAATTCCGGCTTCTACTAACTTTAATAATTCAACGGTAGTTTTTGAACAAAGTATCAAATCCTCGCGCATAGACATATAAGTTCTCACTTTTTTTGCCATGTCTTCTGGTAGCAAATAATTATTCGTACCAACTTCCTCTTCTGATATTCTTTTTTTAATTAAATATTTGATGTCTTCTGTGTAATTCCTTTTCTCCATGACGTATTCTACAACTTATCATACTCCCCCTTCACAAAATCCGCTAACTCTTTTACGTATTCAGTTGAGAAATTAAATTCTATTCCTGCTGCTTTATAAATTTCAGGGATTGGTTTTGTGTAACCTAAGGCTAATGCGGTTTTGTATTTCTCAATTGCTTTTTTAGGATCGCGTTTGTAATTGCGCCAAACTGCAATTGCACCGAGCTGTGCAAAACCATACTCAATATAATAGAACGGCACTTCAAATAAATGTAATTGTACCTGCCATCTTCTTCTCACATTCGCTTCTAATCCTTTATTGTTGACAACACCACTTCCAAAATCTTTCATCAGCTGTTCCCAAGTTGCATAACGGTCGGCAATACTGTGCGCGGGATTTTGATACACCCAATGTTGAAATTTATCTACAGCAGCGATCCATGGTAAAGCATCTAACACCCCTTCGAGTTGTTGTCGCTTCGCACGTTTTAGATCATCTGCGTTATTAAAAAAAGCATCCCAATGTTCCATGCTGATCAATTCCATACTCATGCTTGCCAATTCTGCGACTTCACTTGGCGGAGATTTAAAATCAACTAAGTCTAACGGAATATCTAAAAACGAATGAATAGCGTGTCCGCCCTCATGCACCATCGTAACCATATCGCGGTGCAATCCTACTGCATTCATAAATATAAATGGAATTTCTGTTTCGTATAGTGGGTATTGATATCCGCCAGGTGCTTTTCCAAGACGTGAATCTAAATCCAAGCGGCCCATTTTATCCATTGTTCGGATGCAATCACCAAAAAATTTATCAATACTATCGAAACATTTTTCTGTTTTCACTATCAAATCTTTTGCGCCGTCAAATGGTTTTAATGGGGGTTTGCCTTCAACATCCACTTCTTTGTCCCAGGGACGATAATCCTCCAGTTTTAATTTTTCTTTTCTCTTTTTTTCCTGTGCGGTTACCAAAGGCACAACATGTTTCTGAACTGCGTCATGAAAATTCAAACAATCCTGCACGCTGTAATCAAATCGTCCGAGCGACTGATGTTTATAATCACGGAAATTTTTAAAACCTGTATTCAAAGCGGCTTTATGTCGGAGCGCAATTAATTCGGTATATAAATTATTTAAAGCATCTTCATCTTGCGCTCTGCGGTTTTGAATTTTGTGATAGACTTCTTCACGCAGACTACGATTCAAGTCTTTTAAAAACACAGCGGCTTTTTGCAGAGTCATTTTTTCGCCATTATGTTCTATGCTTTGTGCGCCTGAAATTTCTCCAAACTTTTGTTCCTTTTGCTGTAATTCTGTAAACAATGGAATGTTTTCCTCACGGAATAATTCTATACTCTTTTTTACGCCACGCAAGTAAACAAAATATTTTTCCTTGTTCAGATCATTGCTTGCCGGGCTCTCAACTAATTTTTTATTTAATTTATTTGATATGGGAGAAATATTCGGTTCGATGTTGGTTATGAAATCATTAAAGCTGTTCCGGATCTCTTCATTAGCTGTATCGCAGGTCATTTTAATATAGCGCCAGGCCATGTTCTCGCTTACAACAGCGCCAAGCTCATTATAATCTTTCAGCCACTTTTCAAGTTCGGCTGATGATGAAATATTTCTTTTTTCCAGATCAGAAAAAAACGGCTGGAGTTTTTCCCAAACCGTTATTGTAAATTCTTTTGGTACGAAATTGCGTTGCATTATATTTTAAATGTTGATTCTTTTCCGATTTTATCGTAATTGGTTTTTAACCAGCTATCACAAGCTTTATAACCTAATTCTTTCATGTGCATTAAAAAATCCCAGGACGTATTTAATTTGCTGGATAAATTTAATTCTCCCAGATCCATATCAGCGCTTATATTATGCAAAAATGTTTTTACCACTTTTCCATTGTGTTCTATTCCATTCTCAGCTAGTTTTTGTTTTAGTTCCAGAATTTTTAATTCTAACATTAAGGATGAGTTAAAGCTTATTTCATTCACGCGGTCTTTTATTTCTTCGATGTTGGATGGTACAGTTTTTATTTTAACCGGATTGATCTGCACCAATAAAATATCATCGGTGTCTTCTGTATTTTCAATCAATGGTTCCAAAAGCGGGTTTCCCATGTAACCACCGTCCCAATAAAATTCA
>DATMPR010000325.1:0-2246 GCA_035567575.1 Bacteroidia bacterium | reverse complement strand
CCCAATAATTACGATCTTTTGTGCGTTTATCTGTTGCAATGGCATTGGATCAAAAGAGGCAGGAAAAGAAACTCCAAAAACAGATTCAGTAAAATCTGCTGTTAAAACTGAAACTAATACTCCTCAGGCACCCAAAACATTAAATCAAACATTCGGTCCTTTTAATCCCGATAACCAATTTAATAATATTACTGCTGTACTTAGCGGGCTAAAAGGACAAGCTCATAAATTAAATTATTTGTTTGATTCTTTGGCTTGGTCGGAAAATCAGGAATTTATTGATGAAAGCTGGAAAAAACTGGAGCGGAAACGTTTAAAAGGAATGCGCGATTGGGCAGCAAAAGAATTTGTAAAACCAAATGCCGAAGCTAAAGTTGTGTTCTATCCTTTTTCCGGACCGGATTATTTAACTGCTGATGCATTTTTTCCGAACGCTGATAAATATATTATGTTGGGATTAGAGCCCGTTGGTAAATTACCTGATCTGAAAAAATTTAAAAAGGGCGAGCATATCGAATATGTTAATGATTTTAAAGAATCTCTTGGTGATATTTTTGACAAAAGTTATTTCATTACACGTAAAATGCTTCACGATTTTGGAAGTAATAAAGTGAACGGATTATTACCGGTACTAACATTCTTCATCCGTAAAACCGGTCACGAAATTGCTGATGTAAAATATTTATACCGCTTTAAGCAAGATTCAATTATTGAAAGGCCTTATGATGTGCAGATGATGGACCGTGAAAATCCGAAAGACAAAAAGAAACCTTTTGGTGTGAGGATTGATTTTGTAAAGGGTGATAAACAAAAATCGGTTTACTATTTTAAATATGATGTAAGTAATAAATTCTTTAACGATACCTGCGCATTTTATAAATACATCGATCAGGATAAAAACGTTGTGACTTACATAAAAAGCGCATCGTATTTATTGCATAACTTTTTCATGAGTAATATGCGCGACCTTATCCTTAAAAACTCAAAATGGATTATACAGGATGATACAGGAATGCCGTTTAAGTTTTTTGTAGAAAAAAATGAGTGGGACGTAAAACTATACGGACAATACGCCCGCCCTGTATCCGACTTTAAATGGCTTACTTTACAAAAGCCTTTACAGGATGCCTTTAAGAAAGATTCCGCCAGTATTCACGATCTTCCTTTCCATTTGGGTTATCATTGGGGAAGCAAAAAGGACGTGATCATATACGCTTCTAAGAAGTAAATTTTAAGGGTAAAAAGCTCAAATCTCGCTTAAAGCAGGGAAGGTAAGGGGAAAACCCACTTTCATTGACCCACCCTAAAGTGCTCGCACTGAGCTTGTCGAAGTGTTAATAAGTCGTTAACTTATTTTTAATTAAAAAATATATATTTGAGTATGTCTTTACAACAAGAGCAAACCGACAAACTCTACTATTCGATCAGTGAAGTTTCCGATATGTTTGAAGTAAATGCTTCAACCATTCGTTTCTGGGAAAAAGAATTTGATATTCTTAAACCCACAAAAAACAAAAAAGGTAATCGTTTGTTCACCGCAAAGGATATCGAAAACCTCCGTTTGATCGTTCATTATGTTAAAGAAAAAGGCTACACTTTAAGCGGCGCTAAAGACAAATTAAAACGCGGTTCTCCTGAACTTGAGAACGTGAAACTCGAAGTAATTGATAAGTTAAAAGCTATCAGAGAGAAATTACTCGAGATGAAAACGAAGCTTTAAGTATATTTGAAAATAAAACCTTGAAAAGAGTAACCAAAAGCTGCTCTTTTTTTATTTAAAAATTTCTCAAACCTAAAAAATCAGCAAGATTAATTACCAATAAGAAATTGATTATTACGAGTTAATTCTCTTTTAAGGTTACTTTTTCCTTTCCTTTCTTTTCTTTCAAAGGTTGTCTTGAATGAGATTTTGGTTACGAATTTATTTATCTCCATTCACTTTTTTGATCAAGCAAAAAAGTGACGTGAAGGAAGAAAAATTGAAACTCAAATCTCATCTTTAAACCAATCTCTTTCTGAAAAAAAACTAGACGCAAAGCCTGCGCCCCACAAAAGAAATCTATCAAAAACGATTGTTTTATCAAAACCTTACTGTGAAAAAGTAATTCCCATCATTAGGGATCAAAAGCGGCTTTTGGCTAATATTATAGCTTATATGCCGCACAAGCCTATCCATACCTTATTGTTTTTAATTGGCGTTTTTGCTTTGTTGGCTTTGCTCACTTTTGTGTTTCCAAAGGGTGGAA
>DATMPR010000324.1:0-13503 GCA_035567575.1 Bacteroidia bacterium | reverse complement strand
CGTTCATTATTTTTTCAATAGCGTCGGCTATTTCAACTGCGTTTTCTTTTTTTACCACAATGCCGTATTCGCCATATTCCACTACTTCTTTTAAACCGCCAACATCCGAAACAATTACAGGTGTTTCGCAAGCAAGTGCTTCCACAACTGCTACACCAAAACTTTCACTGTCATCCACCGAAACATTTAAAAAAACATCCAGCATGTTATGATAATTACTTACCTCAGCAAAAGGAATACGCCCGGGAATTTCAATTTCCTGTTCAAGGTTTTCTTCTTTTATTATTCCCTTGTAATGATCTATTTTAGTACCGGGACCAATTAATAAAACTTTTATTTTTTTATTTTTTATCCGTTGTTTTATAATTTTGACTGCTTCAATAATGTATTTTATTCCGTATTTATCTTCAATAGCTTTAATTGTTCCGATGTAAAAAGTGTCTTTATCTTTTTTTACTTCTTTTTTACAAAACACATTTGTGTCAACTCCAAAAGGTGTAACCATAATATCTTTGTGCGTATATTTGCGCGTTTCGTTACGCATGATATCGCTGGTTGATAATATTTCGTCGGCCTTTTTAAGATTATATTTTAATAATGATTTGTGTAAACCTGAAGCATTAGGAAATTTATAAACGTCCTCACCCCAAACCGAAACGATATAAGGATGAAAACCCGACAATGCACCAATTAAACCATAACTGGTTGCATAATGAGCATGCAATATATCGGGCTGAAACTCACGGATAACCTTTTTTAAATTACTGACGTATTGTATGTATTGAAATTTTGTTCTGTTTTTCTTAGCATTAACCGTGCTATTGGTTTCGTGTAAAAGAGTTATGTTTTCTATATTCTCGAACCAATTATAAGTAGCCTTGTTAAAACTAAAAAGTCCTATTTTAATGCCGCGCGATGCTAATCCTAATGCCCACTTTTCGGTATGCTCTGAATGTGAGTCCGATAGTAATAAAATTTTTATTGGCATAAGGCAGAACTAATGATGAGATGCGTAAAATTAACCTCGATTTTTATTATAAACAAGAATTCTTTTATTGTGTAAAAGGCACAAAAAAACCGCCTCAATTGCTTGAGGCGGTTCTTTTTATATAAAGATTAATTATTCAACAATCAGTTTTCTGGACATTTTTTGCCCATCTAATTCTAAATTCACGAAGTAAATACCTGATTTTAATTTTTGAGACTCATTAACTATAACACTATGTTCACCCGCACTTAAATTTAAAATTTTGTCGGCTTCAACTTTTCTTCCTGTGATATCAATAACATTGTATTTAACTTCAGATTTATCGCTTAATGTAAATTCAATTGTTGCTGAACCTGAAGTTGGGTTAGGATATAATATTAAGTGAATTGATTGTGTTAGCTCGTTAACACCTAATGGGGTGTTAAAGTTAACATCATCAAGGAAAATATTATTACCAAAACCCGTTGTAGGATCTTCAGTGAACATGAAACGTATAATAACGTTCGGCTGTGTTTTAAATGTACTAAATGCAGGATGTGAAGTTAAAGTATAGGTTTTAAATTGACCCGGAGTTGCATAAAACGCGGTTGTTCCAATACCACCAGAACCGGATTGCATAGCGCTTGCTGACATTGGATAAATATCATTCCAGCTACCGCCACAATTACTGCTGGCTTGTACTTTTAATTGATCGGCATAAGCTGAAGTTTGCTGACGGTAAGCATATTTATAAGTAAAAGTTGCTCCCGGATTACTTGCGAAATCGTAAGAAGGAGTTTGTAAAATATCAATTGCACCATTTGGATTTGTACTATTTAGCATGCAATATGAATTGGTACCTGTTGCGGCAACACCAAAATACTGTTGCCAGGTTGTTCCGCCTGTTACATTAAGGATTGACCAATAAGGCGGTAAACCCGCACCTTCAAAACTTTCCTGATACGTTGAAGCATAATTAGCCACACCGGATAAAACACTTACAGTTCTTGTTGTAGTTGTTGTACCGGTTGCATTTCCTGCCATCAAGGTAACAGTTTGTGTACCTACTGTTGGGAATGTAATTCCCGTTGATACAGCGGTTGGCGTTGCTACAACAACCCCGCCGGTACCTGACCAATTTCTAGCAGTAACTGCTGCGTTATAAGAAACATCAATAAAAGTTAAGGTTCCGCCTGCGCACACAGTATAAATCTGGGTTGCCGTACCGTATGTAGTGTAACAGTCTGCTATTGGTGCACAAGTACTAAAGTTGTTTACATCAGTTACAGTTGGACCGAGATTAGTAGCAGTCCATATGTTATTTCTTCCGCTTGTTCCCGAAGCTAAAGCCGCACGCATTACATTAGTTTGTCCGGTTGTGAACATTTTAGGACAAGATGAATAATCCATTATATTTTCTACATTTTCTCCGCTAGGCGTACATCCGCTCCATGGTGAACCGGGACAAATTGAGAAAAACCCTTTAGTAATAGGAGTATCAGCAACACCATCATCACCACAAGCAACGCCGGGGTTGTTTGTATTACCCCAAGGGTGACTTAAATTAAACCAGTGACCAATTTCGTGACTAAGTGTACGTGAATCAATATAATTACTGCTTACCCATCCTGCACGGATAACAAATGCATCCTGAGAAGCACCTGTAGACCATGTACCCGGCTTATACGTATAACCAACAATAATTCCGCCTGAAGAAGAACAAGTAGAGGTACTAGGACAGATTGAATTAACAACATAAATATTCAAATATTTGGTCGGATTCCATTGCCCTACACCTGTACCTGAATAAGCATAGTTTGGTGCAGCCTGATTCCAATTTGTATTTACATTATAATGGTGAACAATTCCGTTGGTACAATTACCTAAAGGATCTTTATGAGCTAACATAAATTTAATATCGCTATTGATATAAAGTGAAGCAAAATTTGGATCTATGGTTCCTACATCAGGACCGGTTGCTGAATAATCATTATTCATATTAGCCAATGCAGCAATGCAATTAGCATCCGGAATATTTTCGGGACCATAAGTATGTAAAATATGGAACACAACCGGAACAGTATATTGAACGGCTGCGTTAGTTCTATGACTTTTTAAACTTTCTTCATAGGCAATAGTTGCTAAACGTAATTTTTCCTGTTCCTGATCGTAACGCAGTTTTGATGAAGGATTAGCTAAAAATTCCGCCTCCATTGCGTTGTAAGTAGCACATGGCATAACCATGTTCTGTACTTGAGCGAAAATTGCCGAGCTTCCAACAAACATCGAAAGCAAAATGATTTGTATATTTTTTTTCATGTGATATGGTGTGTTTTAATTTTATACAAGGTACGAAACCAAAAGAATAAAAGCAAATTTTTACCCTTAAAGTTCATCTATAATTTTCAGACTTTGGTCTATTTTTTGTCTTTAGTATTTAACTGGTTAACAGCCATCATTTCTTTAATGGTCCTCTGCATGCCATCGGTACTGCCATCAAGGAAAATAACATTTCCTTTACCATGTTCTGCAAAGTTCTTGATCGCCTCTGTCCACATACTAAATAGTATCAAATTTGCATCCAAATTAGCATGCTGCATTTCCTGCGCAGCCAAAGCCATACCTTTTGCCACTTCAGCACGGAAGAGCGCAACACCTTGTCCGTGTAATTGCGACGCATCCTTCTCGGCCTGAGCAGAGATCTTAATAGCATTACCTTCGGCTTCTGCGGCTTTTGTTTTGGTTATTAACAGGGCCTGACCTTCATTTTCGGCGGCGGCCTTAAGGTTATTACTCGCAACAATTTTTGCCATCGAACGCATTACTTCCTCATCAAAAGTAATGTCGTTTAATTGCAGATCTATTAAATGATAACCCCATTGTTCAAGAGTATTATCTAATTGGTCTTTAACTGCTTCAACTATTTCGCGGCGAACCAATAATACTTCAGATTGTTTTTTAGTTGAGACATATCCTCTCACTGAGCCTTCAACTGATCTTACCAAAGCCTGCATGAAATTGCGGTCATCAATAAATTTAAAAGCAACATTTTTAATGGTTTCTTCTTCGTGATTTACAACAGCGTATAATAACATGGCTGTAAAATTTACATTGGCCTGATCAACAGTTACAGCCTGAAAACCTAATTCGGCACTCCGGTTTTGAATCGATATTTTTTTAGCAACTCTTTCAATGATCGGTATCTTGAAATTTAATCCGGGCCGCATTACCCTGCGGTATTTACCAAATACTGTAATAACTGCAACAGTTCCTTGCTGAACTGTTCTGAATGATAAAAGAAATATCAGGAATCCCAATACTAACAATACGATTAAAAGAGCTGACGGCATATGATTTAATTTTTTTTAAAGATATAAAAATTAATGTGGCTTTATTTATTTTTTAAAGGTCACATTGAATAAAGTTAAATTTGTTTTTTATAATTGTTTACTGACAAATTTATACTTCATTTCACCACATGGCAATTTATTTTTACTTTTAAGGTTGTGATTTGGGATAAACGGTTTTTAATTGGGCTATTACTGCTCTGTTCCTTTGTTGGGTTTTGTCAGGAAACGGCAACCGCGGATACCACAAAGGCCGCACCGGAAGAAGAATTGTTTAAAAAAGCAGTTAAGCTCATTGATTCTGCCCGTTATAAAGAAGCTATCGCTGACTTAAAAAAAGCAATAAAAATCAAACCGGATTATCCTGCTGCTTATACCAAAATGGGTATCGCAAAAATTAAACTTAAGGATATTAAGGGCGCTGAAAAAGATCTTAAAACCGCATTAACCGGCAATCCCAACGACTTTGAGACTTTAAAAACAATGGGTTTTATGTATTTTAATATTGAAAATTATAAAGAATGTAAAATATTTTTTGATAGCGCGGCTTCCATTGCAACTACCGATAAAATTGATGATGCGGAGTTTTATTTTTACAGAGCCAAATTAATGTTCATTGGTAAAAGTTATAAAACGGCTTTAGATATGCTTGCCGCTGCTATTGAGATAAAACCAAAATACGTTGAAGCATTTGTTTTAAAAGGTGAAATACGTTTTGCACAAAAAGATTATAACTATGCTATTAAAGAATTGAACGAAGGAATTGCAATGATGAAATCGGATCAGCTAGATTATTCCGCTTACAAAACACGCGCTAAAGCGAAATTTGAGATACAGGATTATAAAGGGGCAATTACCGATTGGAGTGTTTATTTAGATGGAAACCCCGGCGAAGAAGAAGCTCTGATAGCACGAGGAGCCGCGCGGATAAACATAAATGATCACACCAATGCATTGGTAGATCTGGATGAAGCTATAAAGAAAAATCCGAAAAATCCGGTGAGCTACAATTACCGTGGCATGGCAAAAGCAGGTAACAAACAATTTGTGGAAGGATTAAAAGACATTAATTACGCTATACAATTAAAGTTTGATTACGCAGCCGCCTATGTAAACCGCGCTGCCATTAAATTTGCAAGTAAAGACAAACGAGGCGCCTGTGAAGATCTGAATAAAGCCGATACTTTGGGCGACCCGATGGCGTATAAATTAATTGAACAATATTGCAAAGGAATGAATGATAACCGGAAATAATTTTTAATCTTTTTGAACTTAAATAAATGACAACTTCAGTAATAAGAAAAGTAAGTTTTAACTCGGCTCACCGGCTTCACAACCCGAAATGGGACGATAAAAAAAACAAAGAAGTTTTTGGATTATGTAACAATCCAAATTATCACGGACATAATTACGAATTACATTTAAAAGTAACAGGCCCTATTGAAGAAGATACCGGGTTTGTAATAGATCTAAAAGTATTGAATGATATTTTACAATTGGAAATTGTAGAACGTTTCGATCACCGGAATATTAATCTCGACATCCCCGAATTCAAAAACCTGAATTCAACTGCCGAAAATATTGCAAAAGTTATTTACGATATTTTAAAACCAAAATTCAACTCTAAATTAAAAATTCAGGTTACCCTTTACGAAACACCAAGAAATTACGTGATCTATCCTGATTAATTAAGCTTAGCCGGAACAATTAAATTAAATTGTGGAATAATAACATCCACTTCAGTACCATCGTTAATTTTTTTCATGGTATAATGTCCTTTCATAAACCCAATTTCCGAAACTAAATTACAGCCGCTGTTATATTCATATTTTTGTCCGGGTTCTATTACCGGAGTTTCTCCAACAACACCAATACCATCCACCATTCGTTTGTCATTAATGCTATCGAAAATATCCCAATGACGCTTTATCAATTGCATCGGTTCTGAACTTTTGTTTTCAACTGTAATAAAATAAATGAAAAAGTAAAGATTCTCCTTCGGATTCGATTGCTCGGGCCAGTATTTACACTCAACCGAAATTTCTATGCCGTGTGTTAAGGTTTTTGTCATTTTACTTGGCTATTAATACCTTACAAATTAATGGGTTTTTTGCTTTTAAAGCAAAAGAATTAAGTACCTAATTATCAACTATTTATTTTTAATTAAAATAGCTTAAAATTAAAACCTTAGCTCATTTTTGTTGTATATTTGTACCCCGTTTTTAAAGGGAAAAACGGTCAAAAAATATAAAACTAACCCCTCAAACAAGCCCTTTTATTGTTTGATACAAGTAAAATTAAATCAAAATGGCAGAAAAAGCCTTAGTAGGAAATCCGGATTTCGACTGGAGTTCCATCGGAAAAAAGCAAGACAATTATTCTAATGATGAAAGAACAAAGTTAGATGAATTGTATGGTGCATCATTAAGCACGATCAGCGATCTTCAGATCTTAGAAGGAACTGTGGTATCAAAAAACAATCGCGAAGTTGTAGTAAATATCGGTTATAAATCAGACGGCGTTGTTGCGCTTTCTGAATTTCGTTATAACCCTGATCTGGCAATTGGCGATAAAGTTGAAGTATTTATTGAAACTGCTGAAGATACTAACGGACAGCTAGTATTATCACATAAAAAAGCACGCGCTAACAAAAGCTGGGAACGCGTTAACCAATCTCTTACAAATGATGAGATCATTAAAGGTTACGTTAAATGCCGTACCAAAGGCGGTCTTATTGTTGATGTATTCGGTATCGAAGCATTTTTACCTGGTTCACAAATTGATGTTAAACCTATTCGCGATTACGATGTTTACGTTGGTAAAACAATGGAATTTAAAGTCGTAAAAATTAATAACGAATTTAAAAACGTAGTTGTTTCTCACAAAGCTTTAATTGAAGCTGAAATTGAGAATCAAAAACGCGAGATCATCTCTAAATTAGAAAAAGGACAAGTATTGGAAGGAACTGTGAAAAACATTACTTCTTATGGCGTGTTCATTGACTTAGGTGGTGTTGATGGTTTAATTCACATTACTGACTTATCATGGGGGCGTATCAATCACCCGGAAGAAATTGTAAAATTAGACGAGAAAATTCAAGTCGTGATTTTAGATTTTGATGATGATAAAAAACGTATCGCATTAGGCTTGAAACAACTTTCTGCTCACCCTTGGGATTCTTTATCAACCGAAATTAAAGTTGGTGATAAAGTAAAAGGCAAAGTAGTTGTTATTGCTGATTATGGTGCATTTATTGAAGTTGCTCCGGGCGTTGAAGGTTTAATTCACGTAAGTGAAATGAGCTGGAGCCAGCATTTACGCAGCGCACAGGATTTCGTTAAAGTGGGTGAAGAAGTTGAAGCAGTTGTATTAACGTTAGACCGCGAAGAGCGCAAAATGAGTCTTGGCATGAAACAATTAACTCCTGATCCTTGGAATCTGATCATGGAAAAATATGCAAAAGGAACCCGTCACACAGGTACAGTTCGCAACTTCACTAATTTTGGTGTGTTTGTTGAATTAGAAGAAGGTGTTGATGGTTTAGTTCATATCTCTGATCTTTCATGGAGCAAGAAGATCAAACACCCTAGTGAATTCTGTAAGGTAAATGACAAAATGGATGTGATAGTATTAGAGATCGATGGTGAGAACCGCCGTTTATCTTTAGGTCACAAACAATTAGAAGATAACCCTTGGGATGTTTTTGAAACTGTATTTACGATCGACTCAGTTCACAATGGTACTGTATTAAGCGTTAACGATAAAGGCGCTATCATTGGTTTACCTTATGGTGTTGAAGGATTTTGTCCTGCCCGCCATTTAGCAAAAGCTGATGGAAGTACTGCAAAAACTGAAGAAGTATTAGAGTTTAAAGTAATTGAATTCAGCAAAGAAGCTAAACGTATTGTTGTATCTCATGCACGTTTGCATGAAGAAGTAAAAGACGAAGCTCGCAAAGTTGAAAGAACTGCTAAAAAAGCAGATTACGACGAATCGAAAAAAGCTGTTAAAAAGGTTAAAGATAACGTTGAGAAAACCACTTTAGGTGATATCTCAGCTTTATCTGATCTTAAAGATAAGCTTGACGGTAAAAAGTAATTAACTGCACATAAAATACTGTTTTTCAATAAAATGGTGTTTTAAAGAAAATCAATCCGGACGAGTTTCCGGGAAGAGCAAACTAAAAGCACGCCATGGTTTTTAGTTTTTGAGGTCCCGGCCCTGTTAATAACTAGGTCGGGATTTTTTTTGTACTTAATTGACTTGCACAATAAAATGGAATACCTTTCGTTATACATTATATAAACTAAACACTATTAATGTCTAATCCCAAACCCATAGCCGATGATCAAAACATCTACTCTACCTACAACATCTTCTTTACAAACAAAACAAACTTCTGAAACTAAAGAAGAAAATCAATTACCTGAATTTGCTGAACCATCAGCAAACAGCATTAACAACATACTCAACTACTCAAAATCGCTAAAGATCCTTAAAAGCGAACTCGTAAAAGAAATTGAGATAGTTCACACCTAACCTACCCCCGACATCTCTGTCGGGGGTTTTTGTTTACTTGGATTTTGTACATCCTATAGGGGTTATTACCTCTCAAGGTCAGACTTATAATTACATATTGACAATTCAAGGCGCAACTACTGGCGAAATGGTTTTGTAATTAACATTAAATCAAAACTTAAATTCAGGATACACTCTTTTATTCAAGCAACTTTTTGAGTTGGCAACTGAAAAAACTAAGGCTCAATCCGCAAGCATTCTCAACAAATTACTGGACGGTTTGTAGACAGATTTAATTTTAGTGGATAACTTCATCAAGAGGTGAAAATCCATTTACGGAAGGGAGGCGATGCAACCACAATCTACTTCACTAAAACCCCATTCATTCTTAGCCTTACAGCCCAACAATATTTAAAAGCAATTGACTAATTGAATGTTCTTACTTCACCAAAGCCCCATTGGCCCTCAACAATTCAGTTTCCGATTTTTTGGAATCGTAAAGTGCATTGATGTAACGTGATTGCGCATCTTCTAAATTCTTTTGCGTTTCTTTTGTCTCTAATAAACTAGCTTTCCCTATTCTATAACGCTCCATTGAGATATTCAGTAATTCCTGGGAACCTTTTAAATTATCAGTTTCTAACTGCAAAATTAATTTGTTGGTTAAATAATTTTGATAATTGATATAAGCAACCGCATCAACTTGCAATTTACTCATCTCAGTTACATATTTCTGATCTAATAAACGGATCTGGCGTTCTTTAATTAATTTACTGTTCCTCCCGCCATTAAATAACAACCAACTTGCTGTAACACCATAGTTTAATCCCGCTTGCTGACTAACAAATACAAACCCGGCCTGACTTTGATTGCGGTTAAAATTATAAGCGCCTACTAATTGTACAAGAGGTAAATTTGCGGAGCGAGCTTCTTTTATACTTTGCTCGGCAATTAATTCATTTTGCAAAGAAATTAATATCGATGAATTATTTTTTACCATTGTCTTTTTCAATTCATCGTAAGCCGGATCGTAATTTAAAATTATGGTATCATTCGTTTTAAAATCAACATCCACCGGCCGGCTTAATAAATTATTTAAGTTTACTTTAGAAGTTAGTAATTGCTGCTGCAATTGTAACAGATCACTTTTCGCTTTGTTTTGATCAGATTGCGTTAAGAGTAGATCCACTTTCGAATCATTGCCAATATCTAATTTTAGTTTTGCGATTTTTTCGCGCTCATCATAAATGGATAAATTTTGCTGAGAGGTTTTTATCAATCGATTTAATCTCACAATATCGTAATAAGCTAAAATAATATTGTAAACCGTAGTTTCCATTTGCGTTTTCAATTGCAAAGCACTCAGTTGTTCAGTTTCATTCAAGCGCTTTTTAATGGCGAACATTTTAAGTCCATCGAAAATAGTCCAGCCAAAATTTATCGATGCACCCGTGTTATTTGTTTGCGCTCCTGTTTTATCCTGAACTGTTCCTGAAGCGAATTCCTGATGAGAGTTTATATTTGATAAATTCAAATTTCCGTTTAAACTAACGGTCGGCGACATACCCGCCGCTCCAAAATTATTTTGAGCTTTAGCAATTTCTTTATCGTTTTTAGAAATCATAACAGCGTAGTTTTTTTCCAAACCGGTTTTAATAGCGTCTTCAATAGTCAAAACATCCTGCGCATTCATCATGCCAAAACACAACACACAAAAAACTATGTAAAGATCTCTAAACATCTTTAACTTTTTTCTCCTTAACGAAATATGAATAAATAGCAGGAATTACAAACAGCGTTAATATCATTGATAATAATAAACCACCAATAATTACAATTCCCATTCCCATTCTGCTCTTGCTTCCTGCTCCTAATGCTAATGCGATGGGCATGGCACCTAATATTGTTGCTAAGCTTGTCATTAATATAGGACGTAAACGCGCCGTGCTGGCTTCAATTAAAGCTTCTCTTATTCCCAAACCTTTTTCACGTAATTGATTTGTAAATTCAACAATTAAAATTCCGTTTTTGGTTACGAGTCCAATTAACATGATCATTCCGATCTGACTAAAAATATTTATGGTTTGATTAAAATACCATAATGAAAAAATTGCTCCCGCTAAAGCTGTTGGAACAGTGAACATAATTATTAATGGCTGAATAAAACTTTCAAATTGCCCGGCTAACAATAAATAAATTAATAAGAGCGCCAATAAAAATGCGAATAATGTATTTGATGAGCTCTCAGCGAAATCGCGCGATGAACCTGTTAAGGAAGTAGTAAAAGTTTCATCTAACAATTTTTTAGCAATGGCATTCATTTCATTTATACCATCTCCTATCGTTCTTCCCGGCGCTAAGCCCGCTGAAATAGTCGCAGCCTGGTAACGGTTATAATGGTATAATTGCGGCGGACTGCTTTGTTCATGCATACTGGTGATATTATCCAGTTGAATCATTTCGCCTTTATTATTGCGGACATACAAAGCCTCCAGATCTAAAGGGTCATCACGGTTTTCCCGCTTCACTTGTCCTATTACCTGGTATTGTTTATCGTTCATGATGAAATAACCAAAACGTTGTCCGCTTAACGCCAATTGCAAAGTTTGCGCAAGATCAGCAACAGAAACTCCAAGTGTTTTAGCTTTTTCGCGGTTGATCTCAATAATTAATTCAGGTTTATTAAATTTTAAATTCACATCGTTACCCTGGAAAACAGGACTCTTCCCTACTTCTTCCATGAATTTAGGAAGCACATCTCTTAACTTTTCAAAATTATTATTCTGCAAAACAAATTGCACTGGTAAATTACCTTTCGGGCCGCCGCCTGATGAAATGGATTGTTCCTGAATAACAAATACTTTTCCTTCAGGAAACATGGCGAGGTTTTTATTTATATAAGCAGCGATCTCGTTTTGTGAACGTTTACGCTCGTTCGCATCTGTTAAAGCAAGACGCACAAAAGCGGTATTAACAGCACCTGAACCTGCAAAACCAGGTGCGGTAACCGTTAGACAAACTTTTTTCTCAGGAACAGAATCACTAATGAATTTTGATAAGCGATCAACTACAGCATCAGTTGCCTCGTATGATGCACCTTCCGGACCTGTATAAGTGAGTCTTAACCAATTTCTGTCTTCAAGTGGAGAAAGTTCTGATTGTAATTGAGAACCAAAATAAAAAACACTTCCCAAAGAAATAACAATTATGATAAATGCCATCCAGCGTTTGCGTAAAAAATTAGTTATTGAATTGCGGAACCAACTATCGAGACCTTTAAAGAACGGCTCACTCCAAATGTAAAAACGGCTTCTCTTTGTCGGATCTTTGCGAACCATTTTCGCGTTAAGCATTGGCGTGAGGGTTAATGATACAAATGCAGAAATTAATACGGCACCTGCGATCACTACTCCAAACTCACGGAATAAACGTCCGACAAAACCTTGCAAAAATATTACCGGCATAAATACAGCAACCAGTGTTAACGATGTTGAGATAACGGCGAAATAAATTTCGCGTGTGCCTTCCACCGCAGCCTGATCGGGTTTCATTCCCTTCTCTAACTTCTTAAAAATATTTTCTGTTACAACAATTCCATCATCCACTACTAATCCCGTTGCAAGTACAATTGCTAATAACGTTAATACGTTAATTGAATAATCCATTATATACATGATAAAAAATGCACCAATTAATGAAACCGGAATATCGATAAGCGGGCGAAATGCGATCAACCAATCGCGGAAGAATAAATAAATAATTAAGATCACTAATAAGAGGGCGATCAATAAAGTTTCTTTTACCTCAAGAATAGATTTTTGAATGAATTTAGTGTTATCTAAAGCAATGTTTATTTTGTAATCCTTAGGTAATTCCTTTTTTATTTGTTCGTAACGTTTATAAAATTCATTCGAAATATCAATGTAATTTGCACCGGGTTGCGGCACCAATCCTAAACCGATCATTGGCACACCCGAATCTTTTAAAATAGTTTCTTCATTTTCCACTCCAAGATCAACATCAGCAACATCTTTTAAACGCACAATATCACTGGCAGATTGTTTCACTACCATGTTTTCAAACTCCGTTACTTTTGTAAGCCTTCCACTGGTTTTTATAGTTAGCTCTGTTGCATTACCTGCAATTTTACCGGAAGGCAACTCTACATTCTCCCTATCTAAAGCGTCTTTTACATCTAAAGCTGTTAGTCCATAAGCTGATAATTTTTTTGGATTTAAGCGAATGCGAATGGCGTAACGTTTTTGTCCCCAAATTTGCACTGCACTAACTCCCGGAATGGTTTGTAAATTCTGCGCGATAACATTTTCGGCATAGTCACTAATTTCGGTATGTGTTCTGCTATCACTTAATATGGTCATCGACAAAATCGCATCCGAATTGGCATCGGCTTTTGTAACAACCGGAGGCGCATCAATATCTACCGGTAATTGTTTTACTACTTGAGAAACTTTATCGCGGACATCATTAGCAGCGGCTTCTAAATTACCGCCTAAATTAAATTCAACAGTAATAACACTTGAACCTTGATTGGAAGAAGACGAGATCATCCGGATCCCCTCAATGCCATTAATGACTTTTTCGAGCGGCTCAGTAATTTGTGATTGGATAACTTCGGCATTCGCACCTGCATAAGAGGTGCGGACCGTTATA
>DATMPR010000323.1:0-8709 GCA_035567575.1 Bacteroidia bacterium | reverse complement strand
AAAAAGAAATTCCTGCACCCAATATTTTTCCTCCAAAAATAATATGGATAGAGATACCGGCAAGTAATTTAGCCAGGGCTGTTAGATTTTACGAAACGGTTTTTAATTCTAAACTAAAAAAGAATTTAATTGACGACAAGAACATTGCCGTCTTTGATGAAAAAGAAACAGGAATTAAAGGATGCATTATTGAAACTAAAGGATTGCGGGCTTCAGGAGGAATTAAGCCTACTTTTTTTGTTAATGTGATGTGTGATGCTATCTCACTCATTGAAGCTAATGGCGGGTGTGTTATAAACCATCCTGTTTTATTAAAGCAAAAAAACGAAAAGGGGGAAATATTAATTGGAGGAAATCTTATCGACCGTCAGGTTGGGTATATATGCGAAATTACCGATAGCGAAGGAAACGGATTGTTTTTATACAGCCACAGTTAAAACGTGATGTATTAACTTTGAAGTTAATTTAATACGCACCTGCAAACTCATTGACTTAAATGTAGTAGTTTAAATAATAAAGGGCAGGTGAACCAAACCTGCCCTTTCCTTAACTATTACTGAACAATATGAATGATCTTTAACTTTATTCATCCATACATATTTTAATACAAACTAAAGTATCCGATCTCAAGCTTGTTTTAAGATATTTAAAAAAGTCGTTATAGCACACTTGCTAATGGTATATACACAGTTGTTATAAATACAGAAAAGCAAAACTATAAAGCGAAAATTTTTAAATGTAAGGCTTCGATAATACTAACTCAGTAAAACGTCTTCTCCTGTCATTTTCGAATTGCTCATGTCTTATGGCATATCCTGCGTCACATTCAATACTGCAGGTTTCTGTCCCCGGTTCATTTGTCCCAAAAAAACGTTTGCACTGCGGACAATCCCGGAAAATAATATTTTGTCCCAATTTTTTTAGTCCTACTAAGTATTGAATATCTGTGGCTCTCATTTAATAAAAATGTATATTCAAAATTAAAATGAAAAAACACATTTAATATCTTTTCAATATTACCTTTTTATTAACTTATTAAAGCTTATGTAAACAAAGAAAATCTATTAGAAGATTTAAAAAAAACTTAAAAAGCAAATAATGGAAAAAGCTGTAATTCTAGTACAGAAAAGGCTTCATTTCAGGGTCGCTGACCTCAAAATCCTTGCTTGAATTATAGAACGAGTTAAAATATTTATTAAGATTTTTTACGTATGCATAATGTCTTTCAACTCGTTGTTTTTTCTCCAAAACAATAGGAACATTTTTATTTCCAATCAAAATATTTACAACGGGTGTACCAATAATAACACTTTTATTAGTGACGAAAAAAGGAAAGGGGTCTTTTAACTGATGGCCATATTTGTTTTTAATTACGATGGCTGCTTCTTTCGCGGCATTTCCTGTTTCTTTAATAAACTTTGCGGTATCACTTCTTACAAAACCAATCGACGAATTATAAACATCATCACTTTCGGCTATCAAATAAAACTTTTCTTTCATTTCTATTGTTGGGATCACCGTCAAATTAGTATCTAAAAAAATACCGCTTGTGGCACCCTTTAATAAAGTATCGCTATTACTGCTGTAAAAAAAATAGACTTTAGAGAAGGTGTAATATTTTGTAAATGCCAATACAATATTTTTATTGATGGCCATTTGTTCATATTCTTTTTGAGCTGCCAGATCAGCATTCCCCATTTTTTTTAAACCTTCAATTAGTTTTTGGTTGTTGTGAAGCCTGACAACCAGTGCACCGATTTTTAATTGATTGATCTGCCATTTCCCAATGATATTTCTTCTTTGTGCGAAATTTCTGAACTGATCCTGATCTTTATATTCTTGCGGTCTGAAAACCTGATCAGCATCATTTCCGGTTTGTGAAAATCCTGAAACAGAAATCAATAAACAAAAAACTATCTTACTTAATGATCGAACCATTATTGGTGTTAGGTTTACTTGGTAAAACAAAACTTAATTCTCCTTGTGAATTTTCCGCCATTAAGATCATGCCCTGACTTTCTATTCCTTTTATTTTGCGCGGTGCGAGGTTTACTAAAATGCTTACTTGTTGTCCGATTATATTTTCAGGTTTGTAATATTCAGCAATGCCGCTTACAACAGTGCGTTTATCAATGCCGGCATCAATTACCAATTTTAATAATTTATCAGTTTTCGGAACGCGTTCTGCTTCTAAAATGGTTCCAACCCTGATATCCATTTTATTAAAGTCGTCAAATGATGTTTCGGTTTTTGCAGGTGTTATGTTTGTTTGGGCACTTGCATTTTCTTTTTTAGCGTTTTCCAATTTTTCCAATTGTGTTTGAATATCTGTATCCTCAACTTTTGAAAATAAAATTCCGGAATCGCTGCTGATTTTATGTCCCGCTGCAATGTTATTTGTGTTACGCGCTGAACTCCATTTTAATTCACTTAAGTTTAAAAGCGCGAAAAGTTTTTTACTGGTGAATGGAATAAATGGTTCGCAAACAATAGCAAGATTTGCAGAGATCTGCAATGAAATATTCATAATGGTGCGAACACGTTTTTCATCGCTCTTAATTAATTTCCAGGGTTCCTGTTCTGCTAAATATTTATTTCCGATACGAGCTAGATTCATCATCTCCGCTAAAGCTTCGCGGAACTTAAATTTATCCAATGCTTCTGCAATTTTTTCAGGAGTTTTGGCGACAGCTTCCAAAACTAACAGATCGCCTTTGGTATATTCACTTGTCTCTGGTACCAAACCGTTATGATTTTTGTTAGTTAAAACCATGACGCGGTTAATGAAATTTCCCAATATATCTGCTAACTCACTATTGTTTTTAGTTTGAAAATCTTTCCAGGTAAAATCATTATCCTTTGTCTCCGGCGCATTCGCACACAAAGTATAACGCAAAATGTCCTGCTTATCTTTAAAATCAATTAAATATTCGTGCAGCCAAACCGCCCAATTGCGCGATGTAGAGATTTTATCACCTTCTAAATTTAAAAACTCATTGGCAGGAACATTATCAGCCAATACAAATTCTCCATGCTCCATTAACATCGCAGGAAAAATTATGCAATGAAAAACAATATTGTCTTTGCCAATAAAATGTATCAGGCGCGTCTCTTTGTCTTTCCAATATTTCTCCCAGGTATCGGGCAGCAATTCTTTTGTCGCAGAAATATATCCTATGGGTGCATCAAACCAAACGTACAACACTTTTCCTTCAGCACCTTCAACAGGAACAGGCACGCCCCAATCCAGATCACGCGTCATAGCACGCGGTTGTAAGCCATCGCCGCTGTCTAACCAACTTTTGCACTGACCATAAACATTCGTTTTCCAATCGGCATGTTCTGATAAATATTTTGCAATTTTCGGCTGTAATTTATCTAATGGCAAGAACCAATTTTTAGTTTGTTTTAAAACGGGTTTGCTTCCTGATAATGTTGATTTCGGGTTTTTTAGATCGGTTGGACTCAAACTCGAACCGCATCTTTCACATTGGTCGCCATAAGCTTCCGGATTTCCGCATTTAGGACATTCGCCTGTAATATAACGGTCGGCCAAAAACTGTTTGGCTTCATCATCATAATATTGTTCGGTAACCTGCTCGGTAAAAGAACCTTTTTTATAAAGTGTTTTAAAAAAATCAGAAGCTGTTTGATGATGTACTTTGCTTGATGTACGCGAATAAATATCGAACGAAATACCAAATTCTTTAAAGGCATCGCCCATAATTTTATGGTATTTATCTACAACTTGTTGAGGCGTTATGCCCTCTTTTTTAGCTTTTATGGTAATAGGTACTCCGTGTTCGTCGCTGCCACAAATAAACTTAACGTCCTCCCCCTTGCTCCTTAAATAACGCACGTATATATCACCGGGCAAGTAACAACCGGCCAAATGACCAATATGCACAGGACCATTGGCATAGGGCAGGGCAGCGGTTACTAAAGTGCGTTTAAACGATTTAGACATAAAAAGCTTTTAATATTAAAAAAAAATTATAATATTCGTACAAAGATACACAAAGCCCTTAAGTAATAATACTAACAAATTAAATAAATCCTATGGCAGCAGCAGAAAAATGGAAGCCTATTGAGTTTCCAAAGAAGGTAAAACTTCAGAAAAAATATTTGGTTTCTAATAGCGGAAAACTGGCTAGCTACGCCGATTCACCAAAAGATGCTAAAAAGCTAAAAGCAAAGCGCATTGAAGATTATCATTGCATAAGCATCAGGATGCAAGGCGTAAAAAAATCGTTATTCGTACACCGTTTGGTGGCTGAGGCGTTTTTACGACAACCGACCGCAAAGCATAAATATGTAATTCATTTAGATCACAATAAAGGCAATAACAATGCTTCTAACTTAAAGTGGACAACCCTTGAACAACAAGTTGAACATAGAAAAGGTAGTCCGGCAGTGAAAAAAGCGATTAAAGAGCGTGTGTTGCAAGATGGCGATTATGCAAAAGTGCTTAATGAAACCAGAGTTAAAAAAATGAAAGAAGAATTATTTGATCCGAAACGTAAACGCACTTTAAAACAAATTGCGAAAGCGTATGGTGTATCGGAAATGAACATTTACCGTATTAAAAGCGGTGAATTCTGGTATAAAGTAAAAGTGAGAAACGAGCCGGACAGTAAAAAATATCTTAATTATTTAAAGGTTAAGAAAAACTCAAAAAAATAAAGGCTGTGAAAATACCTCCCACTTTAAAAAAGGGAGACACGGTTGCCATAGCTGCTACCGCCCGAAAGATCAGCAAAGAAATAATTGAACCCTCGGTTGAGATCTTAAAGACCTGGGGATTGAAAGTTGTTTTTGCTCCCAATTTATTTAAGGAAGAAAACCAGTTTGCAGGTTCTGATAAAGAACGTACAGCGGGTTTTCAATGGGCTTTGGATAATAAAGAAGTGAAAGCAATAATTTTAGCGTGCGGTGGTTACGGCACTGTGCGTGTGATAGACAATTTAAATTTCAAAAAATTTGTAAAAGATCCGAAGTGGATCGTTGGATATAGCGATACAACTATTATTCAGAGTCATTTAGTGAATTTAGGCATTGCTTCGATTCACGGCACAATGGCTTTTCAATTTACAAAACACGAAGAAGCAACAGAAAGTTTACGGAAAATTTTATTTGGCGAGAAACAGGAATATGAAACCGATGCGTACAAATTAAATCGCGTTGGTGAAACAAAAGCAGAAGTTGTGGGCGGGAATTTATCGTTGTTATATGCTTTAAGTGGATCACATTCGGATATTGATACCAAAGGAAAAATTTTATTTCTGGAAGATCTGGATGAATATTTGTATCATGTGGATAGAATGATGCTGCAATTAAAGCGCTCAGGCAAATTAAAAAACTTAAAAGGATTAATTGTCGGCGGTATGAGTGACATGAAAGATAATACAATTCCATTCGGAAAAACTGCGGAAGAAATTATTTGGGATGCTGTTAAAGAATATAAATACCCGGTATGTTTTAATTTTCCTGCCGGACATATTGCCCGCAATCTCGCTTTTTACATTGGCAAAAAAACGAATTTAAAAGTTAGTAAAAATGGTTCTACATTAATTTATTTGTGAAAATCAGCGAAATTTGCGGCTATGATATGTAAAACTCATGATAGTTTAAATTTATATTACGAAATACAGGGCAATCTCTCTGCAAAAAAAACTATTGTCTTTTTAAATGGTTTGTCGCAAAGCACAATCGCTTGGATCTTAACAACACCGCATTTTAAAGATAATTACCGCATTGTGTTAATGGATTTTATTTTTCAGGGACAAAGTGATAAAAGCGGAGAGTGGCGCGATTTTGATCAGCACGCAAAAGATGTTTTAGGTTTGCTGAATGAAATAAAAGCTGATAAAGTCATTTTAGCCGGATTATCATACGGAAGTTTGGTCGCACAGCATTTTGCAGTTTTATTTCCTGAACGTTTAGAAAAATTAATTTTGATATCAACATTTGCACACAAAACGCCTTATTATAACGCTATTGAATTAGCCTGGTGGCGTGCTTTGGAATTAGGCGGTTATCCGTTGATGTTAGATATTATGTTACCTGCTGTGTTAAGTGAAGAATATTTTAAAAATCCGCTTATACCAATTGACTTAATGAAACAAGCGCGGCAAGAAACCAATGGCGAAAAAGAAGCTTTGTTTAAATTAATGGAAGCTACTAAACGGCGACCTGATTACCGGAATGAATTACAAAAGATAAAAACTCCAACTTTGATCATACAGGGAGAGAAAGATTTGTTATTGCCTGTACACATGGCAGCGGAAGTTAATAAAAACATTTCCGGATCTCAATTTAGAATTATTCTTGGTGCAGGTCATACCCTTAACCTTGAGGCTATACCTCAAATGAGCGCTGAGATTAAAATTTTTATTGAGAAATAATTTATTTGTGTTTTTTCTTTTTTGGATTTTGTCTTGTATCCCAAAAAGTGATGATGTCTATTTTATCGGCAGTAATTTTATAAATCATTAAATTATGAGGGGTTACCAGAGCTTCACGAATATTTTTCTTATTGGTTTTGCGAAACATTTTTGGATTTTCGGAAATGAATTTAACTACCACAGCTGTGCTATTAACGAAATTTTCTACATCTCGTGAAGCCCATTTAGCCTCTAAATATTCAATGATTTTATTAAAAGTTTCAATCGACTCTTGCGTCCATCTTACTTCTTTACCCATTTCTTATAGCGCTTCATTACCTGCTCGTGAGGTATTGTTTGCCCGGATTCAGATTGTTTGAGACCCTTCTCTACAGATAATTTAATTTCAGCAGGCAATTCCTTCCACCAATTTTCGTTTTGGGTTGAAAAAACAGCCTTAATGTGGTTGATAATGTCCTTATCATTCGTGTTCAAAAGCTGTTTGGCTAATTCTAATTTTGTTAATGTGATATTCATAATTTCTTAATCAAAGATATAAAAAAACATCATCCAAAACAAAACCTGTTTTTTTGTTCTTATAAGTACATTTTTCTTAAATTTAGCCTAAGATTTGATCTATGAATTTTGTTGAAGAATTAAAGTGGAGAGGTATTTTGCACGACATTATGCCCGGTACAGAAGAACTGTTACAGAAAGAAACAGTATCGGCGTATATTGGTTTTGATCCTACTGCCGATTCGTTGCATGTTGGAAGTCTGGCTCAAATAATGACTTTATTACGTTTTCAAAAAGCGGGACATAAACCCATTGCTTTAATTGGAGGTGCAACAGGAATGGTTGGAGATCCAAGTGGAAAATCAGAGGAGAGAAATTTATTGGATGAAGCTGCGCTGAGTAAAAATGTTGAAGGCATTAAAAAACAACTCGAGAAATTTTTAGATTTCAATGCCGGAAAGAATGGCGCAGAACTCGTGAACAATTACGATTGGATGAAAGATTTTTCATTCTTAACTTTTATCCGCGAGGTGGGAAAATTTTTAACGGTGAATTACATGATGGCAAAAGATTCTGTAAAGAACCGTTTAGAGAACGGCATGAGTTTTACGGAATTCAGTTATCAGTTATTACAAGCTTACGATTTTTACTATCTATACAAAAATAAAAATTGCAAACTTCAAATGGGCGGCAGCGACCAATGGGGAAATATTACGACAGGAACAGAATTGATCCGGCGCAAGAGTGGAGGAGAAGCATTTGCTTTAACAACGCAATTAATTAAAAAAGCAGACGGTTCTAAATTCGGAAAAAGTGAGAGTGGAAATGTTTGGTTAGATAAAACAAAAACATCGCCTTACAAATTTTTACAATTTTGGTTGAATGCAAGTGATGAAGATGCAAAAACTTATATAAAATATTTTACACTTTTTCCAAAAGAAGAAATTGAAAAAATAGAAGTTGCACATAGCGTGGCACCGCACGAAAGACATTTGCAAAAAGCGCTGGCAAAGGATATTACTATCCGTGTGCATGGCGAAGCGGATTATAACGCAGCAATTGAAGCAACTGAAATTTTATTTAAAGGCAGCGTTGAAGATCTCGCGAAACTAAACGAAGAAACATTTTTAGATGTATTCGATGGCGTTCCTATGTTCGATATTTCAAAAGCTGAATTAACTGCAGGTATTGGTTTGTTAGATTTTTTAGCTGAGAAGACAAAAATATTCCCAAGCAAGGGCGAAGCCAGAAAGATGGTTCAAGCGGGTGGTGTAAGCGTTAATAAGCAAAAATGGGACGATGAAAAAGGCAACGTCACATTGAATAATACGTTAAACAATAAATATATTTTGGTCCAAAAAGGAAAAAAGAATTATTTTTTGTGTAAGATTAATTAACGGGTTATGGCATTAAGGCAATCACAGAGTCTTAAGTTATTACAAAAACTGTCGCCACAGCAAATTCAGCTCATGAAACTGCTGCAATTGCCAACGCTTGCCCTCGAGGAAAAAATAAAAGAAGAATTAGAATTAAATCCTGCCCTCGAAGAAGACGACAACACCAATAACGATGAAGAGGAATTATACAGTAATGATGAGGCGGAAGATAATGGTGAAGAGGCAGAAGTTGAGGTAGAAGATTTTCAGGAAAAAGAAGTTGAGAAGATCGATGACAAAGTTGAGATGGAAGATTATATGGGTGATGAGGAGATGGATTCGTATAAATACGATGTAAGCAACAAAGGAGCCGACAATGATGTAAAAGAATACGTTGTTGTGCAAGGACCGGATTTCCACGATCTGTTAGAGCA
>DATMPR010000322.1:0-3567 GCA_035567575.1 Bacteroidia bacterium | reverse complement strand
AATGCGCGCCGCTTATCAGAATTTAGCCGATGTGTACGCTAAAACCGATCGTTACAAAGAAGCGTACTTAAACAACGTAAAATTTAAAAAACTTACCGATAGCATTTTTAATATTGATAATAGCAAACAATTAAGTGATCTTAAAACCAAATATGAGGTAGAAAAGAAAGAAACAGAACTGAAAGCTAAAGCCGATGCCCAACAAGAAATTAATAATGCCGAAGAGGGAAGGCAACGCGTAATAATTTTCATTATTGCTGGGTTATTTGTTTTGGTATTGGTTTGTGGCATTTTTATGTTTAATCGGTTTAAGGAAACTCGAAAACAAAAAAACATAATTGAAGAACAAAAAGAGTTGGTTGAAGAAAAGCAAAAAGAAATTCTTTCCAGTATATATTACGCCAAACGAATACAAGACGCTTTACTCCCTGCGGATAAATACATAGAGAGAAAATTAAACCGGTTGATTAAGTAAAGTTAAATGAAAAACATTTTAAAATATATTTTGTTTTTTTTACTTGGAATGTTTTGTTTCAATTCTTTTGCGCAAAACAAAATGTTAGATTCTCTCTGGTCTGTTTACAAAAACAAAAATCAGGCAGACACTAATCGCTTTAAATCCGTCGATATTATTATTTCAAACTACATTGGTAATAATCCCGATACAGCCATTGTTTTAGCAGAAGAAGAATTAAAGTTAGCGCAATCCTCCGGTCAAAAGAAGTATGAAGCCAACGCCTTAAAATTTTTAGGAGTTGCATTTTATTATATAGGCAATTTCTAAAAGACCTTAGAATTTTATTTGAAAGCCGCAGATATTTATCAGGAAATAGGCAATAAACAAGGAGTGGGCGCTTGCTATGGTAATATGGGATTAGCATACACTAATCTGGCTAATTATACAAAGGCACTTGAATACGATTTAAAATCTTTGAAAATAAGGGAAGAAATAAAAGACAAAAAAGGCACCGGGAATTGTTACAATAACATAGGAAATGTTTATCTCAGCCTGCATAATTATCCGAACGCCCTAGAAAATTATTTGAAAGCTTTACAAATAAGAAGGGAAATTGATGACAAGAACGGCATGGGAAACTGTTATATTAATATGGGTACTATTTATCTTTATCAGGTTAATTTACCCAAAGCACTTGAATTTTATTTCAATTCGCTTAAAATTTACGAAGAAATTAACGATAGGAAGGGAGTAGCACTTTGTTATAGCAATATTGGTCTTATTTATAAAAATCAAATGCGATATTCAAAATCTTCTGATTACTATTTAAAGGCTTTGAAAATAAGAGAAGAGATCAGCGATAAAGATGGTATAGGAACTTGCTATGTTAATTTAGGTGGTTTATACTTTCAATTAGGGAATTATAAACTTGCTGAACAATATAGTGATTCCGCCTTGTTGATATGTAAAGAAATCGGAGATATTAATGTGGAAATTGGGGCTTATCAAAATCTGTCAGATATTTACTTCAAAACCAACAGATATAAAGAGGCTTATATGGATCACGTTAAATTTAAAACACTTACCGACAGCATTTTTAATGTTGAAAATAGTAAGCAACTTGGAGATTTAAAAACTCAATTTGAAGTGGAGAAAAAAGAAACTGAGCTTAAAGCTAAGGCGGAGGCGCAACAGGTTATTGCTGTTGAGGAAAAGAAAAAACAACAATTCATTATTTATGCGGTGGCAGGAATGCTTTTTTTAGTAATTGTATTTGCGACGTTTATGTTCAATCGTTTCAAGGTCGCAAAAAAACAAAAGAAAATTATTGAACTGCAAAAAGAATTGGTGGATGCAAAACAAAAGGAAATTTTGGACAGCATCCGGTATGCAAAACGGATTCAAATATCTTTATTACCAACTGATAAATATATTACAAGAAATCTTAAAAGGTTATAATTTGTAACACTACACAATACATCCTTTTCTTTTCATTTTAAGTCAAAAAACAGCGACATTTTAATAAATTAATTCTGCAATTCTTCCTAAAATCTTACAGAAGTAATCAAAATCGGGCTTGAGGTTTTTAATCGCTTTAAGCAGGTCGTTACTTTGAGGAAAAAAGAGAGTGAAAAAATATACTGGTAACATTGGTTTAAAAAGTGCAGTAATAATGAATTTATTAAAACAAAATAAGAATGGAAACAACAAATAGCCACTTTCAGGAAGGAAGCATGAAATTCGAAAATGGGATTTTATACATTGAGTACAAGCCGAATACTTTAATTGATGTAAAAACCTTGTATAAACAAATTGTTTACCGGAAGAATATCACAAAGGAGCAGGATTTTTTTATGGTTATTGACCTTCGGAACAATGTTCAGGTTACTGATGAAGCAGTAGCACTTGCCGCGGCAAATCCGAGTCCCGAACATGTTAAGGGAATAGCAATGGTAACAAGATATGGCATGGATTATACCAGGGTTAAATTATATTCGGTTTTCGATAAGCCTAATATTAAAACAAAAGCTGTATTATCAATTGAAGAAGCAAAATCGTGGTTTGAAAAACTGGAACAGGAAAATTTTATGCTAAAGAAAAGACAGGATAGCTTCGTTGGATCAGGTGCTAAGCGAAAAACTTCTTTTGCATGGATGCCGGTAAAACTTAGTGTTTTATTTAACGATTTCCTTTGCCTTTCTTGATTTTCATTGGAGAAATGAAAAAATTCATCCGTCCGGGTGTTGACTCAATAAAAATTCAAATTAATATCTGGCTTATTTACTTGATCCAATTTGTTTAACAATAATTTTTTTATTTCTATTTTGTCATTGGAGAAAACTAAAAACTCATGCGGTCGGGTGTGGGTTACAAGTTTTCTTTATACACTTGGGCCATTAATCCCATTAGCCTCATGGAAACGACCACTTATAAAGTCAAACAATGTTTCTGCGCAGTGCTTGTTGCTATAAAATTTCATAAGACATAAGTTTGGTAAATAAAATTTATGATTATGAAAAAAATCAATTTCTTTTTTGCTAATTTTAGTATCCTATTTTGGCTTTAGTCAAAACCACGATCCTAATCTAATAAATCTTTCCTGTATACGGTAAATTCCTACAAACGAGAATTGTTTATGTGATAAGAGAAAGCGCGTAAACTTCAAAAAATGATCAAAAAACAAAACTATTATACCTGATTTTTATGTAGTAAGAAAGGAAGAACACCGCTTTACAGTTTCACCGATAAGATTATTTTATATGACGGATTAGGTAAATCGAAATGGTAACGATGTTCAAAACTTCAAACAAAGGTTAATAAATCATTTTTTTGAAAAATCGAAAAAACTGAAATAATTAAACCAACCTGGAATATATTTCATAAGGTTTAATTTTAAGAATAAACAACTTTTTTACAAGGTTGTTAAAATTGAATAAATTTTAAACAAGCTCTAATTTCCGGTTTCAAAATCAATGCTGTTTTTAGTAGCAATAGAAGTATCCTTTTTGCTCGCATAATAAAGTTTTCCATCATCGGCAAACAAAACCTTTTTATACCAGTAATCCTCAAAGTGAATAAATATTTTTCCGGCACGGATAATAGCATAACTT
>DATMPR010000321.1:0-6336 GCA_035567575.1 Bacteroidia bacterium | reverse complement strand
TATCATCCTCTTCATCCAGCAAAAAAAAATGTCTGCATTCAAAACCGTTCTCCTCTAAATACGGCAAATATTGTTCGAACCTGAAACGTTGACTAGGCGAACGGTTGGGACGGTGAACAGTTAAAAAAAGAATTTTTGGCATTTTTGATCCTCCCGCCGAAATTTTTGCTTGTCGAAAAATTCTGCGTTGCGCAAATGTAAATAAATGCCCTGTTACGCCCAAACACGCGCCGCTTATAATTGGCATCGTACTATAAGTTTAGGGTAATTATTTGTAAGTTTGTTAACTTTCTAACTTTTGGAAAAACTATGACTCATGAGTGACCAGGGCGCAATTTCTAAAAATATCACTCATACCTTCATTGTTCAGATCCCGAATTATATTCTCGGTATTATAGCAGGTATTTTTTTAACAAGACAATTAGGACCGGAGGGAAAAGGCGATTACACTTTGTTTTTGAATAATGTTCAATTACTTGTAATGTTGTTAGGTGTAAATTTACCAGGCGCCATTCAGTATTTTTTAGCCGGAAAAAAAATGCCTCCTGAACGTCTCGCGGGAATAAGCCTTTGTTTGTTGTTGATCAGCTCGGTCGTGGTTTTTACTTTTCTCTTTTTGATCCCTTCACTTGGAAATAATTTATTAAAAGAAGGATACGAAACGTTTTTTTTCAGAGCCTACATTTTTGCTTCGTTTGTTCTCACTTTTTTTAATGCGATGATTACTGGTTTTCTTCAAGGCCATTACCGTTTTAGGGAAGTAAATAAAATTTCGGTTTTGAATAGCGTTCTGAATTTTGTAATATTTACTACAATGTATTTTGCTGTAAAATCCAATATTGTTACAGCCGGAATGAAAGAAGTTCTCGGACTTACAGTTTTAATTTTGAGTTTAAATTGTGCCGGTCTATTTTATTTTTTACGAAAAACTGTTGATCTAAAAAAACCTGCAGCATTTACGCTTAACGAATTAAAACCACTTGTTTCATTCCTGATACCTGCATTTGCTTCAGTTTTAATTAATTTTTTTAATTCGAGGCTTAATATTTGGCTTGTGGAATATTACGCGGGAACTGAAAACCTCGGTTATTTTTCTCTCGCTTTAAACTTCGCACAACTGATGCTAATGGTAACTCTTGCCATCAATACCGTATTGTTTCCTTATTTTGCTGCAACTTATGATTGGGATACCGCCATTAAAAATTTTAGTTTCGCTCTTAAAATAAACATGGCTATTATGGCTTTAGGAACGATTTCATTGATTGTACTGGCCCCGTTTTTAATTCCTTTTGTTTATGGGAAAATATTCAGTCCTTCTATTTTACCGGTTCAGTTAATTGCTGTTGGTACATTTTTTTGTTCACAATCTCAGGTGTTTGGTCACTTTTTAGGTGCAAGAAATAAAAATTGGGTAAACACTTTCATTTATGGAGCAGCTTTGCTTTGTCTTGCCGTTTCAGGATTAATTTTAGTCCCGTTTTACAGTATTGAAGGCGCAGCTATTGCGGGCAGTATCTCATACTTTGTAATGTTCACTATCTTTTGTGTTTTTATGAAGGTAAAACATAAAGTTTCTTTATTATCTTTATTTATAATTACAAAAGCAGATATCCTGAGAGCAAAAAATATTTTGTTCCGGGTGATAAAAAAGAACTAAAAGCTATTATGAAAAATGTTGAAATAAATTCTTTTGATACAATTCCCGTTGAAACGGTTGCTTCTTATTGGAATAAAAGGCCTTGCAATATCAGACATTCTCCCTCTGAACCGGGAACAAAAAAATATTATGATGAGGTAGAGGCGCGTAAATATTTTGTTGAGCCGCACATTCCTGCATTTGCTGATTTTAATAGATGGAAAGGGAAAAAAGTATTGGAAATTGGTTGTGGAATTGGAACAGACACTATCAATTTTGCAAGGGCGGGAGCAATTGTAACAGCAGTTGATCTTTCAGTTGAATCGCTTAAAATAGCCAAAAACAGAGCGGAAGTTTTTGGTTTATTTGATAAAATAACTTTTTACAACGCCAACGCTGAAGAGTTATCTAAAACGGTTCCGCCAATGCATTACGATCTTGTTTATTCTTTTGGTGTTATTCATCATACTCCACATCCTGAGCGGGTAATGGAAGAAATAAAAAAGCACTATGTTTCGGCAAACAGCACTTTAAAAATAATGATGTATTACCGTCATTCCTTAAAATCATTACGCATAATTTTAACAGAAGGAAAATGTAAGTTTTGGGATGCCGAAAAAATTATTGCAACACATTCAGAAGCACAAACCGGCTGTCCGGTTACGTATACCTATACACGTAAATCTATTCGTAAATTTCTATCCGGTTTTAAGATCAAAGAATCGTTTGTCGATCACATTTTCCCATATACAATTAATAACTACGTGCAATACAAGTATATAAAAATATGGCCTTACCGTTTAATGCCTAAATTTTTATTCAGAATACTTGAACGCTCTTTCGGATGGCATTTATGCGTTACTGCCGTGCCTGAAAAGTAAAAAACTGCCCTTCCCTATCGCTAATAATCCGCTTTAAATCATAGTTTTTTTAATAAGATTTTATTAAGTTTGTCTGAATCAAATTGGATTGACCCTATTATGAAAAAAGCTTTGGTTTGCGGCGCCGGTGGTTTTATTGGCGGACATCTTGTGAAGCGTTTAAAAGCAGAAGGCTTTTGGGTTCGTGGCGTTGACATTAAGCTTCACGATTTTTCTCCACCTCCATGTGATGAATTTTTACAAGGCGATCTAAGAATGCTTGATTTTTGTCAGAAAGCAATAGATATGCGCTTTGATGAAATTTACCAGTTAGCCGCAGATATGGGCGGTGCAGGATATATTTTTACCGGAGATAACGATGCTGCAGTAATGCATAACAGTGCTTTAATTAATTTGAACATCGTAGAATTAGCGCATCAATTTAAAGCAGGAAAAATTTTTTATAGTTCATCCGCCTGTATTTATCCTGATTATAATCAAACCGATCCTGATAATCCAAATTGCAGTGAAGACTCTGCTCTTCCTGCAAATCCCGATAGCGAATATGGCTGGGAGAAATTATTTAGCGAGAGATTATATTTCTCTTACATGAGAAATTACAAATTAGATGTTCGTGTTGCCAGATTTCATAATATTTTCGGTCCGGAAGGAACCTGGCGCGGTGGAAAAGAAAAAGCGCCTGCGGCATTATGCCGTAAAATAGCGGAAGCAAAAGAAAGTATTGAAATTTGGGGTGACGGAATTCAAACGCGCTCTTTTTTATACATCGATGAATGTTTGGATGGCATAAGGAAATTTATGGATTCTTCTTTTCACGGCCCTGTAAACATTGGTTCAGAAGAAATGGTTTCCATTAACCAACTTGCCGAATACATTATGGCCATTGCCGGAAAAAAACTTTCCATCAATCATATTCCCGGTCCGCAAGGCGTGCGCGGCCGAAGATCTGATAACAAATTAATTTTTGAAAAGGTGGGTTGGAAACCAATGCTGCCTTTAAAAGACGGCCTCAAATCAACTTATCAGTGGATCAACCAACAAGTAAAAAACGTTTCTGTTGGATAACCAAATCGATTATGAAAGCGGAAACTAAGATTTCAGTGTTTGGGATGGGTAAACTTGGCTGCACAATGTTAGCTTGTTTTGCGCACAAAGGAGCTCAGGTTATTGGTGTAGATATAAATGAAGATTCCGTTTCTAAATTAAACAAAGGACTTTCTCCGATCTATGAGCCCGGAGTTGCAGAATTAATAAAAAAAAATATTAGTAAGATCAGTGCAACAAGCGATGCAAAAAAAGCAGTTCTAAATAGTTCGGTAAGTTTCATAATTGTTCCCACACCGAGTGAGAAAAACGGTTCTTTCAATACGAAAGCCGTTGAATCTGTTGCCACAGAGATTGGAAAGGCCTTAAGTCAAAAAACAGAATACCATTTAGTAATTGTTACAAGCACTGTTTTACCGGGTGATACCACAAGAATAGTTGGTGTTCTGGAAAAAACAAGCGGCAAAAAATGCAATGTTGATTTCGGTGTATGTTATAATCCTGATTTTATTGCATTAGGAACTGTGGTGAGGGATTTTTTAAATCCCGATATGGTTCTTATTGGAGAATCAGACAAAAAAGCCGGCGATACACTTTGTGAGATCCATGAAAATTTAGTTGATAATAAACCATCCATAAACAGAATGAGTTTTGAAAATGCAGAATTAACCAAAATTGCATTGAATTCATATTGCACACTTAAAATTACATTCGCGAATATCATTGCCGAAATTTGTGAAAAAATTCCCGGCGGAAATTCAACAGTTGTAACTACTGCTTTAGGTTTCGATACCCGCATTGGAAATAAATATTTAAAAGGCGGTTTAAGTTACGGCGGACCATGTTTTCCGCGCGATAATAAAGCTTTTGCGTGGACAGCAGGACAATTTGGGGTTTTAAATACTCTCGCCATGAAAACAGATGAGGTGAACGACTTTCATCGTACTTCACGCATTCCTGAAAAATTACTTTCTATTCTTTCTGAAAAAAAAGGAACGCATATTGCTGTTCTTGGTTTAACTTATAAAGCCGATACGACTTTAGTTGAAGAATCGGCTGCTATTTCAGTAATTAAAACACTTGCAAAAAATAATATTAAAATTTCTGTTTATGATCCTGCAGGTTTACCTGATGCTAAAATAGCTCTCAAAGATTGTCCAAATATTTTCTTTTCTGATAATTCAAAAGCTTGTTTGAAAGATGCTGACTTATGTTTCATTGCTGCACCATGGAAAGAGTTTAAAGAACTTTCCAAAAATGATTTTGTTGAGCAAATGAAGACCCCGGTTATTTTTGATGCCTGGAATTTGGTAAATTTTGAATCAGAAAAAAATATTGATTACATACAAATAGGAAAACATTAGAATGAAAATCGGCATAATTGATACTGATCATTATTTTTATATCTACTCCCTGATTCAGCTTTTTGAAAACAGTGATACTGAAATTACTATTTACACGAATAACAAAGTATTTAAAAGGTGTAAGGTTGATCTGGAAGGAAGAAGCGATATAAAATATGTTGTTCAGGATGCCAACGAAACCTGGGGTGATTTTCTCGAGAGAAAAGTTGATAGCATTAACTCAGCGGGGTTTGATTATTTTTTTCTTTGTCCTATTTACCAGGATTACAGATCTCATTACAAGTTTGTCTCAAAATTAAAAACACTTAACATTCTGGTAGTTTTTAATTTGAATGGATGGATCAATCCATTATTCAAAAACATGAGGCATTTTTTACGTTCATGGTACCGGCATCAAATTATTAAAAAGATAAAATGGATCGCCATCGATGAACATTTTCACGATCACGCGATTAAACTGGGATGTAAAAATAAAATTCTGCATATCCCCAGTTTATTATATGATCCTCCCTTCGTTGCTAAATACCGCGCTGATAAACCGCCAATAAAAATTATTGTGCCAGGAACTATTGATCCTGACAGAAGAGATTACCACGTGGTAATGGATGCTCTGGAAATGGCATTAGATCAGCGTCAGGATTTTGAAGTGGTTCTTCTTGGTGATCCAATAGCTGAATACGGAAAGTTAATTCACCAAAGGGCAAAAAAAATAAATGAAAAGTATGGCAAGCACATTATAAAGATTTTTGAAAATAAATATACCGATAATGAATTTCTGCGTGAGATGGTTAGCGGGCATTTTCTTATTGCTCCCGTTCTTCCTGAATTTAATTTGGATGGGATCATTGAAGTATACGGCACTTCAAAAAGCACCGGCTCCTGTTTCGATATTTTGGCTTATGCCATTCCGGGAGTTTTTCCATCATGGTTATCCGTAAACTCACACTTTGATTCAAGCACTTTACGTTATAGCAATGCCAATGATCTAAGTAAAGTTATTCTTGATTTTGTTATTCATCCTGAAAAAATTGAAAAATTACGGGCCAATGCGCTTTCAAACTCCGGGCATTACTCCATTGAAAATGTAAGAGGCCGTCTTCTTAAAAGCTTGCCATCGCTCAAAAGTTAGCATTTGTTACGGCTAACAATTATTGGAAAGTTTGTTTATTGATAAATAAAAAATTAATTGTCCAGCAAAACAATATATTTACCCGGGTTAAATGGTTTAAGGGCAATTGCAGCAATTGCAGTTGTTATTTCTCATACCACTTTATCATTAAATAAATTTAATTTAGATCCGAATATATTTGGATCATTACAAAATGGAGAACCTCAGGGACTATTGCTTGCAGGAAACGGAGTGAGTATTTTCTTTGTACTAAGCGGTTTTTTAATTACCTATTTACTTCAG
>DATMPR010000320.1:0-11178 GCA_035567575.1 Bacteroidia bacterium | reverse complement strand
GTAGTAGTTGCGGTCGATAATTTTATTTAAATTTTTTGTAGCTACATAAGTAATTTCAAATAAACGCTGGTGATCGAAGGTTCCTGATTTCTCATCCACAAAACGCGGAAGTGCTATTGATGCTAAATTACAAACTGCAACTTCATCAGCACTTGTGTACTCGATGATCTCAGTACAAAGGTTAGATGATTTAATGGTTCCCAAATTCTTTTGGTTCGATTTTGAGTTAGCCGCGTCTTTAAATAACATGTAAGGATTTCCGGTCTCAATTTGTGAATTGATGATCTCAGCCCAAAGTTCACGTGCTTTAATTTGTTTACGGAATTTTCCTTCGCTTTCGTATTTGGTATATAATTTTTCAAATTCTTCGCTGTGGCAATCACTTAATCCCGGACATTCGTTCGGACACATTAAACTCCATTCAGCTTCTGCTTCCACACGTTTCATGAATAAGTCAGGGATCCACAATGCAGTAAACAAGTCGCGCGCGCGCATTTCTTCTTTACCATGATTTTTACGGATATCTAAGAACTCATAAATATCAGCATGCCATGGCTCTAAATAAACAGCAATGGAACCTTTACGTTTTCCGCCGCCCTGATCAACGTAACGAGCAGTTTCATTATAGACTTTTAACATCGGAATAATTCCATTCGATGTTCCGTTAGTTCCTTTAATATAAGAACCTGTTGCGCGTACATTGTGAATGCTGATTCCAATTCCGCCCGCAGATTGAGAAATTTTTGCGCAATTTTTTAAGGTGTCGTAAATGCCATCGATGCTGTCTTCTTTTACTTGTAATAAAAAGCAAGAGCTCATTTGTGGTTTTGGTGTGCCTGCATTAAATAAAGTTGGCGTTGCATGTGTGAACCAGCGCTCGCTCATTAAATTATAAGTTTCGATGGCAGCTGTAATATCTTCTTTATGTATACCAACAGCCACACGCATTAACATGTGCTGCGGACGCTCGGCAACTACGCCGTACATTTTTAATAAGTATGAACGCTCTAAAGTTTTGAAACCAAAATAATCGTAACCAAAATCGCGATCGTATATAATAGACGAATCTAAAAGGTGAGCATTCTTCTGAACGATCTCGTGAACATCATCAGCAATTAATTGCGCACGTAAATTTGTTTTAGGATCAACATAAGCATGTAAAGCCTCAATTGTTTTCGAAAAAGATTTAATGGTATTCTTATGTAAGTTACTTACAACGATACGCGATGCTAAAGATGCGTAATCGGGATGGCGCGAAGTTAAGCCTGCAGCAGTTTCTGCCGCAAGGTTATCCAATTCACTTGTCGTGACACCATCATAAACTCCATCGATCACTTTTTTAGCAACCTGGATCGGGTCAACATGATTAGGATCTAAGCCATAACTTAGTTTTTGAATGCGGGCAGTGATCTTGTCGAATTTCACTGATTCCCTTGTGCCATCTCTTTTAATTACAAACATACGCCATTTAGTTTTTTGTAACTCTTATACGATTGAGGATCGGACAAGAGTGAAGTTTTTTAATTAAGTTCCTTTTTTTTCACCTTATTTAACTCTTTTTGGAAACAACAAGTTATAACCTTAATCCCCGTTTTTTCCCAGTCCGCTAAATTGATATTAACAATTGAACGGTTAATTATTTTTAAATTCCTGAGGCTAGAATTTCCACACCCCGACTTATCTGGGTTAAACATTGTTGTTCAATTGTTTAATGGGAAACTTTAGCCGACGAAGCTTTGGTTAAAAATCTTCGTCCAGCTTAAATACATTATTTTCCGCATCCTTGCCCATAACGCCTGCCTTTTGGTATTCGGCTACACGTTTTTCGAAGAAATTGGTTTTACCCTGCAACGAGATCATTTCCATGAAGTCGAATGGGTTAGCAGCATTATAGAACTTGCTGCAGCCAAGCGCCACTAAAAGGCGGTCGGCAACAAACTCTATATATTGGCACATCAGATCAGAGTTCATACCAATTAACTTAACCGGTATAGCTTCTGATACGAATTCTTTCTCAATACCAACTGCATCGGTAATAATTTTAGTTACCTGTTCAACCGGTAATTTGTTTTTAATATGTTGTGTATATAATAAGCAAGCAAAATCGCAATGTAAACCTTCGTCACGGCTTATCAATTCATTACTAAAGCTAAGTCCCGGCATTAAGCCTCTTTTCTTTAACCAGAAAATTGAACAGAATGAACCTGAGAAGAAAATACCTTCAACAGCTGCAAAAGCAATTAAGCGCTCGGCAAAAGTTCCGTTGTTGATCCAGCGGATAGCCCAATCGGCTTTTTTGCCAACGCAAGGCACAGTATCAACGGCGTGAAAGAGTTTATCTTTTTCAATCGGGTCTTTAATATATGTATCTATTAATAAGGAGTAAGTTTCCGAATGTATATTCTCCATCATTACCTGAAAACCGTAAAAGCAACGCGCTTCCGGCGATTGAACTTCGTTTAAGAAGTTAATGGCTAAGTTTTCGTTTACAATTCCATCGCTTGCTGCAAAAAACGCCAATACATGCTTAACAAAGTGACGTTCATTATCACTTAATTTATTTTTCCAGTCAGTTAAGTCAGCTGCAAGATCAATTTCTTCGGCTGTCCAAAAACTGGCTTCGGCTTTTTTATACATTTCCCAAATATCTTTGTGTTTGATCGGGAACAAAACAAAGCGGTCTTTGTTTTCGGCGAGGATGGGTTCAGTCATAGTGCGTGTTAGTGGTAAGGGTTATTTAATGTCTTTTATTATCCAATTTTAGTACATGCAAATATTAGAAATTAAGAACGTAAAACCCGACAAACAAATTAACAAGTTAGCTTACTTTTAAACATTGGAAATTAACCGTGAAATTGTTGAAAAACCCTGGAAGGCTTGGTAATAAAGGAAAATAAAAAAAAGTAAAAAAAAGTAGAAAAATGGTTTTGATGTAAAGAAAATTATTTTAAGTACCTTATGGAAACTATTTTTTAAAAGCATCTTAATAAAAGTTAAAGCAAAATTCGTCGAAAGGTTACTAAACTAAAAAGAAGGTATAAACAAACAGAAACACATTAAAACCTAATATATATGACAATCCTTAATAAAAGTTTGATAATAGCGGCCACCATTTTAATAATGGCTTGCGGTGCTAATAAGAGTTCGGAAGATGCAGGGATCAGTAACACTATGAGTGTGAATAATCCTGTGGGTAAAGCCGGCGGTGATGAAAAAAATCCGGAAACGGATAAGCTTGCTGATGTAAGAGAAGACGGAACTAAGACCGGAGAACCGGTTGCCGGCATTGAAAAAAAGCTGATCAAAAATGGTGAAGTCGGATTTCAGGTTAACGACCTGACAGCCACCAAACATAAAATTGAAATAGCTTTAAAAACAAGCGGCGGTTATATTGCAAAGGAAAATAGTTACGATTATAGCAACAATCCAACAGATGAATTAATTGTAAGGGTTCCGGCCAAAGATTTCGATAGATTTTTAGCTGAGGTTTTAACCGGTGTCGAGAAAATAGATTATAAGCGTGTGGATATTGAAGATGTGACCGAACAGTTTGTAGATATTGAAGCGAGATTAAGATCAAAAAGACAATTAGAAACAAAATATGCGGAGCTATTGACCAAAGCAACAAACATGGAAGATATTTTAAAGATCCAGAAAGAAATGGAAATTATCCGCGAGGAAATTGAATCGGCGGAAGGCCGTTTAAAATATTTAAGCAATCAGGTTGGATACAGCACATTAAAAATTACGTATTACGAACACACATCAACCGGATTTAATTTCGGTGGTAAAATGGGTAACGCATTAAAAGATGGCTCAACCGGATTTTTATGGTTCTTAATTTTCATGGTACAGTTGTGGCCGCTTTGGTTGATCAGCGGATTGGTGTGGTGGTTTATTATTTGGTTAGTGAAGAGAAATCGTAGAAAGAAATTGCAGGCGTAAATTTTAACACAGAGTGCACAGAAGTTTTTTGAATTGCAGAGAGAAGTACAATGTCTCAGCGCCCTCTGTAACTCAGTATCTCTGTGTTGAAAAAAACGATTAGACTTTACTGAGTTTATAAGCTTTCAACAATTCATTGAACCATTCTTTACCGTATTTAGTGATCAATGGTTCTTTTAAAAATTGAAAAACGGGAACATTTAATTTAGCACCGCATTCGCAGGCGGGTTTGCAGATTTCCCATTTATGATAATTTACAGCGTCGTAATTTTTATGTTTGGTAATTCGCACGGGATATAAATAACATGAGATGGGTTTTTTCCATTTTACTTTACCGTCGTAATACGCGCTTTCAATGGAGCATTTCGCAATTTTATTTTCATCAAAAAAAACAAAAGCGCATTCGCCGCCTTCGCTAACTAATGTTGTTGTGTAATCGCCATCGCTGTCTTTAACCCAGGTTCCGTTTTTTTCAACTGCCTTAATACCTTTTTTGGTCATATAAGGTCTTACTTTTTCAAAAACACTTTCTAAAATTTCCAATTCCTCTTTATCCAAAGGCGCGCCACTATCGCCAGCCACACAGCATTCACCTTTACAGGCGTTGAGGTCGCACACAAACTTTTTTTCTAAAAGGTCTTCGCTTACTAAAGTATTTTTAATGGAGATCATTTACACTGCAAAGTTAGAATTAAAAATCATAGATTTGTAAATAGTTTTTATGCCAATAGAGATCTCAAATATAAAAGGACTCAGCAACAAGCAGTTTGTAGAAAAACATGCAAAGCCGGGATGCATTGGTTTGGTTGGCGCTGATAATCCAATTGATAATTCCATAAAAAAAGCCCAAAAGTTTATTACCACCGATGGTAAAAATAGTTTATGGTCGCACGCTTTTATTTTTAGCGGCGTAAGGCAAGACGGACAATGGTGGATCATCGAATCGGATCTGGAATTTTATATGAAGCAAACACGCTTAGGTGTTCAGGAAAACAGAGCGGAAAAATATTATGATATAAAAGCGGTTCCTAATTTTGCAATTCTGGATTTTGATCTTGATGAAAGATCTCAAAATAAAATTATTATCGAAGGATTAAATTTAGTCACAGCAAAAACGCGTTATTCAATTAGCGAAGTTTTTGGCGCCTTATTTAATTTTAAAAGTAAATCGGGTAGAGGCGGCGTAAATAAATTAGCAAAGGATAATTCACTTTTTTGTTCGGCAATGGTACAACACTGTTACGGTAAAATAAATATTTCTTTGGCCGATAAAGTTTCTTTAAAAAATTTAGCGCCTGAAGATATTGCGGATACAAAAAAATCTCATACCCAATATAGAATTATCAGACAAGGTTGAAAAAGGAGGTTTTAATATACGGATCGGTGTTAGGTCTTTTGATCATTGGGTTAAAATTTGCTGAGTATAGATTTTTGATCCATAGTCATTCATTCGAAATTTATGCTGCCCTTATTGCATTATTGTTTACCGCAGTCGGAATTTGGGCGGGATCAAAATTCGTAAAGAAAAAGCAAGTCACAGTTATTAAAGAAGTGATAGTTCAGGCTCCTTCTGAATTTGCAGTGAACGAAAATAATTTGAAGCATTTTAATATAAGTAAACGGGAACACGAGGTTTTGACCTTAATGGCACAAGGTTTAAGTAATCAGGAAGTGGCCGATAAATTGTTTGTTTCATTAAATACAGTAAAAACGCATTCCTCAAAATTATTTGAGAAATTAAATGTGCAACGGAGAACGCAAGCGGTACAGGAAGCCAAAAAATTAGGATTAGTTCCGTAAAAGAGAAACTAAAGTATGATTATTGAACCTATAAAATCAAAATCATCCGAAAGGATGAGCTGAAACGCAGTTGCTTAGCATAGTTTTGCATCATATCCCGATAGTTATCGGGACAAAAAAATACTAATTTAAAAAACTAAAAAACATGAAAAAAGTTGTTCTCACATTTGGCTTATTAAGCGGCGGCATTCCAATTACAGTAATGGTATTAGGATTGTTATTCGGCGGTTCACACGGTATGGGTTCGTTAATATTGGGCTGGACCGTCATTATTCTATCTTCATTATTTATTTTTTTCGGGATAAAGAGTTATCGTGATAACTATAATAATGGTATTATTACTTTCGGAAAAGCTTTTCAGGTAGGAATACTTATTACTCTTATTTCTGCCTTGATGTATACATTGGTATGGGAGATCCTGTATTTTAATTTCATGAATGATATGATGGATGGATATTTTGCAGCTGAAGCAGACAAATTAAAAGCATCCGGAGCTTCACAGGCTGAAATTCAAGGCACGCTTGATATGGCAATAAAATATAAAACAAATCCTCTTTATAATGCGGCATTCACTATTCTTGAACCAACTACAATAACCATTCCAATGACATTAATTGCTTCACTAATTATGAAACGCAAAACAAAAAAAGAAGCAGTCGCTTAATAAACTAAAGTCATGCTGACCGCCGAAGGCGCCCATCAGCATCTCAAAAAAAGCCATTCGCCGCAGTGTCATGCTGACCGCCATAGGCGCCTATCAGCATCTCAAAAAAAGCCATTCATTTGAATGGCTTTTTTTGGCTTGCACAGATACCTTAAATGTGGTATATTTGTATAGGATTTAGATTAAGTCTAAATAAGAATAACAATTAAATTATTGATTTTTAAATAGTTATAAAATGATTACAGTATCAGAAAATGCAAAGCAACATGCTTTAGAATTAATGAAAGCAGAGAATAAACCGGAAGGTTCTTTTATACGCGTTGGTGTTGAAGGCGGCGGATGTTCAGGACTATCGTACAAGCTCGAATTTGATAACAACTTGAAAGAAGGTGATCAGGCTTTTGAAGATAAAGGAATTAAAATTGTGGTCGACCGCAAAAGTTTTTTATACCTCGTTGGAACGGAGTTAGAATATTCAGGCGGACTAAATGGAAAAGGTTTTATTTTCAAAAATCCAAACGCAAACAGAACTTGCGGATGCGGAGAAAGTTTTTCGGTTTAATTTAATTCAAGATTTAAAATTTAAAGATTCAAGGTTGACGAGTTCAACTTGAAAAGGAAATTATGGCTAACGAGATCTTAAAAGAACATATTGATAACGAATACAAATTTGGGTTCATAACCGACATTGAAGCCGATGCTGCGCCTAAAGGTTTAAACGAAGATATTGTACGCTTTATTTCGAAAAAGAAAAATGAACCTGAGTGGTTATTAGAATATCGTTTAAAAGCTTACCGTCATTGGAAAAATATGACTGAGCCGCATTGGGCACATGTATCATATCCAAAACCTGATTTTCAGGATATCATTTATTATTCGGCACCAAAAGTAAAACCGGTATTAAATAGTTTGGATGAAGTTGATCCGGAACTTTTAAAAACATTCGAAAAATTAGGAATTTCCCTCGAAGAACAAAAACGTTTGAGTGGTGTGCAAAGTAATATTGCAGTTGATGCAGTATTCGACAGCGTCTCCGTAAAAACAACTTTCCGCGAAACATTAGCAGAGAAAGGTGTCATTTTTTGTTCATTCAGCGAAGCAGTGCAAGAACACCCCGATCTTATAAAAAAATACATGGGCATGGTTGTGCCGCCTTCCGATAATTTTTACGCAGCATTGAACGCGGCTGTTTTCAGCGACGGTTCTTTCTGCTATATTCCAAAAGGCGTTCGTTGTCCAATGGAACTTTCAACTTATTTCAGAATTAATGCATCAGGTACCGGGCAATTTGAACGTACTTTAATTGTTGCCGATGAAGGCTCTTATGTTTCTTACCTTGAAGGTTGCACGGCTCCGGCGCGCGATGAAAATCAATTGCACGCGGCAGTTGTAGAAATTATTGCACATAAAGATGCTGAGGTAAAATACAGTACTGTGCAAAATTGGTACCCCGGTGATAAAGAAGGAAAAGGCGGCGTATTTAATTTTGTTACCAAGCGTGGCATTTGTTTAGAGGATAATTCAAAAATTAGCTGGACACAAGTTGAAACCGGTTCTGCTGTAACGTGGAAATATCCTTCAGTAGTTTTAAAAGGTAATAACAGTGTTGGCGAATTTTATTCAGTAGCTGTTACAAATAATTATCAGCAAGCGGATACAGGTACAAAAATGATCCATATTGGAAAAAATACGCGTTCCACAATTATATCAAAAGGTATTTCTGCAGGATTCAGCAATAACAGTTACCGTGGTTTGGTTCAGATCCGCAAAGGCGCAACTAACGCCAGAAATTTTTCACAATGTGATAGTTTATTAATGAGTGATAAATGCGGTGCGCATACTTTTCCTTATATCGAAATAAAAGATAGATCAAGTATTGTTGAGCATGAAGCAACAACAAGTAAAATTGGTGAAGACCAAATTTTTTATTGTAAATCGCGCGGTATTGATACTGAAAAAGCAATTGGTTTAATTGTAAATGGCTATTGCAAGGAAGTATTAAACAAACTTCCAATGGAATTTGCAGTTGAAGCACAAAAATTATTAGCCATAAGTTTAGAAGGCAGTGTAGGATAAAATTTATAATTGTTAACCCCGCAAAATATTCTTTCAAAGTATAGCATACTACTTACAGGTTTAATAAGCCTTATGCTGATCTACTTTTTTGTTTGGCGAACTGATGCTGTCGGCTACAAAACATTAATTGATGGCGACGGAAGAGATTATTATTCTTATTTAATGTCGATCTTCATTGATAAAAATTTAGGTCACCAGGATATTACGCCTTGGTACGTTATTCAAACTCCAACAGGAACCATCAATGTACACACTGCCGGAGTTTCACTTTTGTTATTGCCATTTTTTTTAATCGGATATGTTTGGGCTTTTTTGTCCGGACATGATGTAAATGGAATTAGCGAACCTTTTCAAAAAATGATAAGTTTCGGCGGTTTGTTTTATGCTTTAATGGGATTGTATTTCATCCGGAAACTTCTTATTAAATTAAACATAAAGGATCTTGCGATTGCAATTACGCTCATATTAATTTTCTTTGGCACCCATTTATTAAATTACAGTTTAAACGAGCCTGTGATGTCGCATGTTTATTCTTTCGCTCTCATCTCGGCATTTTTATATTATTCATATCAGATTTTTAATTCGGGAGAGCGGAAATATTTTTTAAGAGCAGCTTTTGTTTTTGGTTTAATAATTTTAGTTCGTCCCATTAATGGTATTGCACTCTTTATCGTTCCGCTTTGGTCTAACTCGTTTAAGGAATTTCTTCTAAAAATTAAAACTATTGTTTTGAAACAAACAAGAAACGTGGTTTTAGCAGTTTTGTTTTTCTTTGCGACTGTCTTTATCCAGGCATTTGTTTGGCTCGCCCAGAACGGTAAAATAGTGCAATGGAGCTATAAAGATAACGGCTTGTATTTTTTTAGTCCGAACACTTTAAAAATGTTATTTGGTTTCAATGCGGGCTTTTTTATTTATACGCCTTTATGTTTATTGTTAATGTTAGGATTAATTCCTTTATTTAAAGAGAACTCTTACAAATTTTTAGTAATGACTTTTTTCCTGTTATTTATGTTTTATTTGTTCTCTTGTCATTGGGCCTACACTTATTTCGACGGCTTAAGCATCCGGCCTATGGTTGATTTTTTCGGCGTGTTTGCAATTCTTGGCGCGAAATTAATTTCTTCACTTGAAGGAAAATTAAAAACAGTTTCCTTATCTGCATTTGGTTTATTTTTGGTTTTAAATTTAATTACATGTTATCAATACAAAGCGGGTATTTTGCCGCCGGCAAGTATGAATTATGAAAAATTCAAGTATGTTTTTTTAAAAACGGATAAAAAGTACGTTGGTGTTTTAGGCGGCTGTGATGATCTGTTACCCTATTCAAAAAAACACCCTAAAAAAAGTTTTAGTTACGAAAATAAATTTGACGAAACAGAATATTACGATTGCACCAATATTGAATATGCAGCAGGATATGGTGTTTCACCTTTGGGTTTTAATACCACCAAACTCTACATAAAGATTAAATTAAAAAGAAAGGAGCTAACCCTTAATTCATCGGCAGGAGCGGATATAATGTGTATTGTTGAATCGCCGGCTCATGCAACCCAAAGCCTTCAGGTATTTAAATTAAATGAAATACCCTCTGATCGTTGTTGCGATTGGGAGGATATGAAATATAATGTAACTCTTGATGGGAAAATGAGTTCAGACGCTGTTTTAAAAGTATTTGTATGGAATAGAGAGAAAAAACCTTTTTTGATCGATGATTTTAAAGTAGAAGTATATAATTATAATTACGATGAATAATATGATAACAATAAAAAATTTGCACGCTTCAATTGGTGGCAAAGAAATTTTAAAAGGAATAAATCTTGAAGTAAAAACGGGAGAGGTACACGCCATTATGGGACCGAATGGTTCAGGTAAATCAACTTTATCGGGTGTGCTTGCAGGAAAGCAAGATTACGAAGTAACCGAAGGCGAAGTAATTTTTAACGGCAAGAATTTTTTGGAATTATCTCCTGAAGACAGAGCTCGTGAAGGTTTATTTTTAGCTTTTCAATATCCGGTGGAAATTCCGGGTGTAAGCAATATTAATTTTTTGAAAACAGCTTTGAACGAGATAAGAACTTATAACGGAAAAGAAGAAATTTCGGCAAAAGATTTTTTAGCGCTTATAAAAGAAAAACAAAAAATTGTAGAGTTGGATGCTAAATTAACAAACCGAAGTGTAAACGAAGGTTTTAGCGGCGGCGAGAAAAAAAGAAATGAAATTTTTCAAATGGCTGTGCTGAATCCTAAGTTAGCAATATTGGATGAGACAGACAGCGGTTTGGATATTGATGCATTACGTATTGTAGCTAACGGCGTAAATAAATTAAGATCGAAAGATAATGCAACGATCGTGATTACGCATTATCAACGTTTATTGGATTATATCATTCCTGATTTTGTTCATATTTTATATAACGGAAAAATCGTAAAATCCGGTGGGAAAGAATTGGCGCTTGAATTGGAAGCAAAAGGGTATGATGAAATTAAAAAACAATTTGAAACAGTTTAATAATGTTAGATACTAAAACAAATATTACACAGAATATAATTGATGCCTTAACCATCTCAGGAAATAAAATTGCTTTCATGCCTGATGCTGCTGTTGTAGACGCAATTCGTTTTATTGAGGAGAAAGGAATTCCCAATAACAAACACGAAGATTATAAATACTGTAATTTAGAAGCAGTTAT
>DATMPR010000319.1:0-3940 GCA_035567575.1 Bacteroidia bacterium | reverse complement strand
TAAGCTCCTTTAATTGCTTATGTTTAAATTTTTTTCCTTTGGGTCCACCAAATTGGTCTGAATATCCATCAGTAAATAAATAAATACTATCCTCTTTTTGAAATGAAAATATTTCGTCAGTAAAAACAGCTTTATCATACTCCTCGGTAGCAGTAATTGCTTGCTTTAACGGTTTTAATTCAATTAACGAGTTGTTTCTTACGATCCAGCATGGATTATTAGCCCCGGCGAATTTTAAAGTTTTACTATTAAAATCAATTAAACAAATTGCAATATCCATTCCATCTTTAATGGTGCTGTTTAAGTCAAATGATTTTAAATTTTTTGGCAATTCTTTATTTAGAAAATTTAAAGCGTCGGCAGGAGAATTAATAACTGAATTGTAAACTGTTTGATTGAGTAAAGTATTATTTAACATGCTCATAAAAGCACCAGGCACACCATGCCCCGTGCAGTCGGCAGCTGCAAAAACGGCTATATTTTTATTTATCGAATCATCAACAATACTAATAAACCAATAAAAATCTCCACTAACAATATCTTTTGGTTTAAAATAAATAAAACTATTTTTAAAGGTATTTTTAAAATCACTTTCACTTGGTAAAATACCTTTCTGTATCCTTACAGCGTAATTAATAGAATCCATGATCTCTTTATTCTTCTCTTCGAAAAGATGTTTCTGAAAAGCAATAATACTTTTTTGTTTATTTGTAAGTTGGTATCTGTTATAAATGAATAAGCCAAACACAAGCAAAATACCCAAGCCTCCATATAGAAAATAAGATAATTGTTTTTGCTGTTTATTAGTGGCCTGTTCCTCCCTAAGTTTTAATTCTTGCACTTTGGCTATTCCCGCAACTTCTAAACTATCTTTAATTTTCACTTTTTGAAATTCGATCCTGTTTTGTGTTAACTCAACCTCTTTTGAATTGACTTGTTTCGCGAAACTATCTTGTAGAATATGCGTTTCTTCCAGATATTGAATTGCCTTTTTGTAATCGCCTTGTTTGCGATAGATCATAAATAATATTTGGGTACATAAATATTGTCTTTGCAAATGATTTGCCTTTTTCCAAAGCTCCAATCCTTTGTTGCTAAATTGAATGGCATTGGGATATTGTTCTTTCATAAAAGAAATCCTGGAGAGGTAATAATTAGAGGCTCCCATTGGAACCAAATTTTGTTTCAGGTTAGCCAATTGTAAGGCGGTGTCAACGTACAGTTTAGCCAGGTCGGGTTTACCGGAATTAATGTAACCCAAAGCAATATTATTGTATGTCCCGGCACGGCGATTTATTTTTGAGGTTAAACTCTTTTTAAAATACTCAGTCCCTTCTTCAGTCCCAAGCCTGGGAAGTCCCATATCAAAATAGGCGTTACTCAAATAATCCTTGTCATTCAATTCTTTGGCAATAGCCAACTCAGCTTTCGCATGAAGATCCATCTCTTTTTTATCAAGGTTTCCAGAATAATAAAGCTCAACGATTTCATGGTGTACCCGAAATTCCATGCGTTTATCCTTTCGTAATTTGGTTTCTTCAAGTAACATGTTCAATTGTTCAACCGTATACGAAAAACCATATATTATTATAAGGGTGGCGAGCTTTTCACAACTAATTTCTATTTGAGATGTAAATAATTTGTTTTCTTTCGCGGAATTAATTGCTTCATCGTAAGAGGCCTCACTTAAGTTAAACTGTTTATCAGTGCTGTAAAGCTTACCGAGCATTCTGCATGTGATGATGAATTCATTTGTTAATTTATTCTCAAGGGCAAATTTTTTGTTTTTAAGACAAGTGGAGATCCCTTTACCAATATCATTTTTATTGTTGGCATAGGTTAGAGCAAGATTGTTTTGGATTTTCCATTCAAAAAGTGCGTAGTTTTTCGAATGGCTCGTTTCTTCAATTCCTTCCAGACAGATCCGAATGCATTCCTCGGGGTTATCTTTAAGAAGCAGCGTTGTTAAATTTAAACTTGCCTTGAATCGAATAGTATCTGCTTGATTTTTATTTTTGTAAATTGACCATAATGAATCAAGATTTTTATTTTGACCAAATAAGAAACAGCAGCTAACAACCAGAGCTATAAAAAGAAAAGATTTTTTCATTAATTAAATCTACGGAAATTTTATAGAATTGCTAATAAGGTGGGTAATTACTGCGAAACAAAATAAAAAATGATTTCGAAAACTGTATGGTCCTACACTCAGACTTTGATCAACCTTGGAGTTCTCTATGAAAACCAGGTAACATTACCGGGACTCTGGAATTTTACCGGAAAAGTTTAAATATCAGAGTAGTGAAAAGACAATAAGATTCAGTGCTCCCGCTGTTTTAACAAAAGCAATTCCGTTTATATAATGATTAAGCCTTTTATCCTTTTATAAGGACCAAAAAAGATTTTTTTGATTTTTAAGAATTAGCATTGAGTGAGTTGTCAATATAAATTATTAAGATGAGTACTCACTCTATAATAAGTTTCTTACATTTGTTTTTATTACAAAATACATTATGAAACATACATTTTTTCTTTTAGCATTACTTATTTGTTTTAAAATGCCTGCGCAAGATAAATCTAAAGCTGAGTCGCAACGATTAATGAATCTTCTTCAAAAACTGGAGGGCACATATCAATTGCAAATTATTAATTCGAGGGACAAAACAGAACTGCCACTTTATCTCATGGATACCATTCAAGCGAAACGCCACATTACGGATGTAGTTTATTATAAATACAAAGGCAATGTGCGTTTAATGATTCTGCCTTTTGCCGAGATCAATAAAAAAGATTTTAAACGTTTAGAAAGAGTTGTGCATATTTCATCTGAAAAATAAAATTAAAGAGTGCTAAAAAAATCGCAATGAAAAAATTATTCTTATTACTCAATATACTTTTTGTTTTTACAAAAGGATTTTCCCAGTCAACCAATTGCATTACTTCAACTAATCTATCGTTAAATAACGGGACCGCTTGTGTAAATGGTTCCAATGTAGGTGCCATTACCGATAATATTTTATATGGAGGATGTAATACATCTCCTGTAAATGTGGTTTGGTATACTTATGTAGCTAATGGTCCGAACAATACTTTTACAGTAACACCCGGCACTTTACAGAATGCGGAAATTATTATTTACCTGGGTGGTTGTCCTAATACAGGAACCTTACAAATTTGCCAAACGGCCACTGGAAGTAATTCTATGGTCACGATTTGGGGTATGACCACCGGTCAGCAGGCATGGATTGGAATTGCCTCTACTTCATTAACTGATGGTACTTTTCAGCTCTGCATAAATTCGCAACCACCGGTACCTGGCGTTGGAAATACCTGCGCCCAGGCAATTCCTATATGTACTAGTCCATTTAGTAAGCCTACTATGATCCCCAATGCTTCGGGTCAATTACCTACTTGTTTCGCAAACCCGCCTCAACAGGATACGTGGGTCAAGTTTACAATTACGCAATCGGGTCTTTTGGCATGGACAGCAACACCTACGAATCTCGCAACAGAATTTGACTGGTGTTTATGGGATATAACAGCCGGTTGCCCAGGTGTTGTTGCATGTTGTAATTATAATTTTGCCGCTGGTTCAAGTTCAGGATTTGGAATGCAAAATCAAGCAGGTAATGTGGCTTGCGGATATAATTTGGCTTCAGGATTAAAACCAGCTGAATTTTGTCCTGTAATGAATGTGACTTGCGGTAACATTTATGCAATTCAAATTTCAAATTACTCTAATGATAATACAGGATTTAATATTTCTTTTGTCAATTCTACTGCAATGATAAGTTCTAATGCTGCGTTTGTGGCAACACCAACATTGGTTTGTGGTGCGAGTTTAAATGCAAGTATCGTTAATAATTCAACAGGCGCCTGTCTTGGTGAAACATGGACCTTTGGTGATGGTTCTGTTCCCTATAATGGATTAAATCCACCA
>DATMPR010000318.1:0-4436 GCA_035567575.1 Bacteroidia bacterium | reverse complement strand
GTCAATTCGTCTTCACTTTCGTAATGTTTGTAATTTGCTTTATATTTTTTTGAAGTTTGTATTATTTCAATGTCTGAAAATTCAGGGCCTAAATAACTTCCATTCATTTGGTCGTTTGGTCCGGGTGTTTTGCGCTCGTTCTTAAAATAAATATAGTAGGCGGCTAAAGCAGCTCCGGGCGCACCGCCGGCATCACCTGAAGCGGGTTGAATAAATATATTATTGAAAATATTTAAGTTTTGTAATTTACCGTTAGCAACACAATTTAGTGCAACGCCGCCTGCGAGACATAAATTTTTCGAATTGGTAAGTTTCGCGGCTTCTGTTGCCATTTTAATTACCACTTCTTCGGTTACAATTTGAATTGCCAATCCTAAATCACAATGACATTGTTGTAATTCAGATTCTGATTCGCGGCGGGGGAAACCGAATAATTTTTGCCATTCATCATCTTTCGCCATTCGCAAACCAACAGCGTAATTAAAATAATTTTGATCTAACCAAATGCTTCCGTCGTCTTTAATATCAACTAATTTGGTTTTTATGATCTCAACATATTTTTTTACTTCAGCGCTTTCCGGATTTCCGTAAGGTGCTAGTCCCATTAATTTATATTCTCCTGAATTTACTTTGAATCCCAAATAATAAGTGAAAGCTGAATACAGTAAACCTAATGAATTCGGAAAATGTAATTCTTTCAAAATTTTTATTTCTGCTTTATTTCCATAACAAATGGAAGCCGTTGCCCATTCGCCGACACCATCAATGGTTAAAATGGCTGCTTCATCAAAAGGAGATGGATAAAAAGCGCTTGCTGTATGTGATAAGTGATGTTCAGGAAATAATAATTTTATTTTTTTCTTATCGTAAGTTTCAACTTTTTTTAATTCGTCTTTAATTAATTTTTTTAAAAACATTTTATCCTTCAACCAAACCGGCATCGCCATTAAAAACGATTTGAAACCTTTTGGGGCAAAAGCATAATAAGTTTCGAGAAGGCGTTCAAATTTTAAAAGGGGTTTATCATAAAAAACAACGGCATCTAATTCATCAATGCTTAAACCGGTTTCCTTCAGGCAAAATTTTATGGCTTCAACAGGAAATCCGTCGTCGTGTTTTTTGCGGGTAAACCTTTCTTCCTGAGCTGCGGCGGTAATTTTTCCATCCTGTATAATTGCTGCTGCAGAGTCGTGATAAAAAGCAGATATACCCAGAATGTTCATTTAGATTTTTACCAAATATAAATGAATAAGATGATTTTAGCAATTAGAATGTTTAGACAATAAGTTCAGAAAAATTATTTTTTGTAAGCACTTACGCCATCATTTAACCAGGTTTTGAATTTAGCTTCATCCAATTCGGTTCCGATAGTTCCATTGCTTAAAACTTTCTGATCTCCATTTAAAACAACGTATAATGGCTGAGCATTTGATCGGTAAACGGTACTTTGAAGATAGGCCCATTTGTCACCGTAAGATTTAAGTGTCCGAGTTTTTCCCGACCACATCACTTCTTTTTGTTCATTATCAGGAAGAGAAACTTTGCTGTCTGCATATAAAGAAACAATAACTACAGAGTCTCTTAGCACAGGAAGAATAGAGGGTTTAACCCAAATATTGCTTTCCATTAACCGGCAATTCACACAAGCTTTCCCTGTAAAATCAACAAACAATGGTTTCTTTACAAGCTTTGAATATTTAAGCGCGTTGTCATAATCATCTTTAAAGATTTTCAAACCTTCTGGTCCGCTAACACGCATATTTTCGAGACTGCTTATTTCAGAATTACCAGTGGTATTTGTAACAATTGTGTTTGCGTGACTGCCAAAACCATCGGGTGCCTCGGCATAGTAATGAGGAGGAGGGAACGAAGAAATAAGTTTTAAAGGTGCACCCCACATACCCGGAATTAAATAAATAGTAAAAGTTAATGTTATGGTTGCGAAAATAATTCTTCCAACAGAAAGATGACCTTTTGGATCATCGTGAGATGTTCTGAAAACACCTAATAAATAAAATGTCATCATACTGAAAATCCCGATCCATAAAGCAATAAATACTTCACGTGTCATAAAACCCCATTCTTCTACATTATCGGCGTTGGTTAAAAATTTAACAGCTAGGGCGAGTTCAATAAATGCGACTGAAACTTTAAATGTTGTCATCCATCCTCCTGATTTTGGTAATGAATTTAGCATAGATGGAAAAAATGCAAATAACATAAATGGCAAAGCAATTCCGCTTCCAAAACCTGTGAATCCTGCTAGCGGACACATATAACTGCTACCTTCAGCTAAAGCGGTAAGAAGTGGACCCAAGAATCCGGCTGTGCAAGAAAACGAAACAACAACCAGTGTTGCTGCCATAAAAAATATTCCTAATACACCGCCTTTATCTGCCTTGGCATCTAATTTATTTCCCCATGAACTTGGTAAAGTAATTTCAAATAATCCGAAGAAAGAAAGTGCAAATACAACGAAAAGCAAAAAGAAAAATAAATTGAGCCAGGTATTGGTGGCTATTTTACTCAATGTATCAGGACCAAAAATAATCGTGATCAGCATTGTAGGAATAACAAAAGTAATGATGATGAAAAAACCGTAGAGCAAAGAATTCCTGATACCCAATGCTCTTGTTTTACTCCGCTTTACAAAAAATGAAACGGTTAATGGTATTAATGAATAAATGCAAGGCATTAATACAGCACCAAGTCCCGCTAATAATCCCAATAAGAACTTTTGCCAGGGATGACAATCCCCGAATGGAGAAGGTTCTGATGCATTATAATTTGTTTCTGTTAAAGTTCCTGTACTAGCTGTAATTTTTTTGATTGTATCAACTGTTGAAGTCACGATGGAAGTATGAAGCGTATCCGGTTTTATTGTATCAATAACAGTAACTTTTGGTTCGCAGGAACCATCACTCTGAATTTCGAAACTAAAATCTTCGTGCGGAAAAAACACACATTGTCCTTCACGACAAGTTTGAAAACTGATCTCACCTTTTATTTTTAGAGTGCCCGACTTAAGTACTTTTATTTTTTGGAAAAATGTTCCTGTTTTTTCATGGTATATGGTTTTTACTTCGAGATCTTTGTCAAAATCTTCTTTTGTTTTTGTTTCTTTTGGTTTTCCAACCACGGAAAAATCTTTTGATTTATCGAAAAAAAGCTCAGTAGGATTTGGGGCGCCGTCGCCGAAAGTCGGGATTAAAGAATACAAATGCCAGCCATCATCAACAGTTGCTTTAAAACTTAATTCATATTCGCAATCGCTTACTTTTTTAGATGTAAATTTCCATTTAACGGGTCTTAATTCCTGTCCACTGAGAAATCCAAATGCAAAAACTGATAATATTAATCCTAAAAGTGACTTTTTAAACATACTGTTTTAAAATTTTTGCAAATTAAGGTTTTGAATTTGATTTATTATTGACGTATAAAAATTAAAATTAGATTCCTATTTTTTTGCCGGTACTGTTAGCATTAGATCGATTGTTTTGGGAGGCAAACATTGTTTGTCGTTACACACCATGTATTCAATTTTTATAGGTGTTTCAAAACTTTTTACGTTTTTACGTTTTAGTTTTTGTTTAATAATTGCTTTTCCTTCGAAGGAGGCAATTTTCATTTCAAAGGTTTTATCAAACTCTTCTTTTACATTTTCTTCAATGGGTTTCCCTACCAATTCGTAATTACTTCCTGGCGAAAAATTAACGGTTGTAGGAACGGGGCCTGCATCAGGAGAAATATTTTGAGAATAAGTATGCCATCCTTTTTCTATTGTGGCGGTTACAATTATTTCACCTTCACCATTAGGTAATTCAGTATATTTAGCTTCCCATTTTACAGGGTTCATTGCTTGCCCGAAAAAATAAAAAGGGACTAAAAAAATGAGTAAAAAACACCAATTTTTCATCGTTAAAAATTTAGCCGAAGGCTTCCCTTCGGGATAATAAATCTAAAAGAATTTAAAACATTAAAAATCATTATTTATCGTCATATCAAAAAGCCAATAAAATATAATATGGGTTTTGAATCAAAAAATTCACAAAAAAATACACTTAATTAATTGATTATCAATGCATATATGTCACCAAAAAAAAATGTTCTTTTTTTATTTGCGGCAAACATTTTTGTTAGTACATTTGCAGTCCCTTTTTAAAGGGTAAAAAGTTCTTTGTAAAAACCATAAAAAGCCGAAGTAGCTCAGCTGGTAGAGCTCCTGATTTGTAATCAGGCGGTCGGGGGTTCGAGTCCCTTCTTCGGCTCATTTTGTGAGTTTGGGGGTAATACCAGAGTGGCCAAATGGGGCAGACTGTAAATCTGCTGTCTACGACTTCGGTGGTTCGAATCCATCTTACCCCACTTGGTTTGAAAAGAGTATAAGCGGAAGTAGCTCAATTGGTAGAGCTCCAGCCTTCCAAGCTGGAGGTTGC
>DATMPR010000317.1:0-4622 GCA_035567575.1 Bacteroidia bacterium | reverse complement strand
AATTCCATTTTAAATTCATAAAAGAGTAGAAGAACACACCCGACTCCATGAGTTTTTATTTTTCTACAATGAAAATCGGAAAAATAAAAAAAGGATTGTTAAACAAATTGAATTAAATCAAGAAACATTTTTTGCTCCTGTTTTTAATATGGAAATAACAAATAAGCATAAGGCGTAATCTTAGATTGTTACCAAAACGGGTTTTTATACTCAGGATCGTTAGGATTTATTAGAACAATCCTGAATCCTACAAACGGAGAATACAAATTGCTATTAAATTCTTTTTCCAGTTTCATATAATCTGACTTTCCATTCCAGCTTTGACCACTTAGCCAGATCTTGGAACCTGCACGCTGACCAGTCATTTCAGAAACCCGTCCTATTTTCCCTAAAACTTTCATGCGGTCGCCATAAATTGTATCTGCAAGAACATTCATATAGTATTTAAATCCTTTTTCAAAAAAATCATTCAACTCTTTTTCAGTCCACCAGTAATGATTGGTTGTGAATTGTGCATACATAGTATCCACTTTCATCACGCGTTTTTTCACAAGCATTTCGCGTTTGGTAAATGATTTATCCACCAATCCTTCCGTTTCATCAAAAATGGTGTTGTATCCTTTTTCGAAGGCAATTTTCGCATAACCTTCGCGTGCTGCATAGATCCATTCATCATCATAAGGCATACGGATCTTTAAATCTTTTAGTTTTATTTTATTACGTTTAATGTACGCATCCAATTCTTCCTGAAGCCAATTACAAAATAATGTTGCGCCCTCATAAGTAATATTAACTACTGGAAAATCATTATACTTATCAGAATCAAAATAAGTGTTTGCAAAACCGGGATATCCAAATTCCGACCAGCCGTTTGCTTTTACAGCAGCTTTCAAATATTCCTCATTTCGTTTTTGCGACAGTAGATCAGCTAAAAAAGTTTTGTATTCCAGATTCGTAATACCAACATTACGCAATGTAAACGCGTCAAGAATGATCTCCTTACCCGAATAAACTGTTTTTTCGGCAGGAATAAAAGTATAAAGAGCTTTGTCTTTGTTAACTATTTTTAAAATGATTTGTTCTTTTATTTTCCGGTAAAGTTTTATGTCGATTTCACTAATGAACGGAACTGTTTTTTCCAATACAATTTCTTTCGTTTTTATTTCCGGCTGGTTTTTTATTTTATTAGTATCTGAAATTATTACTGCTAATGTTTTCGGACGGCCAAACGTATCTTTTATTTTTATAATCGGATTGGCGTCCTGTACTATTTTTGTTTCGCCCTGGTTTTCATTATCAGAACTTAATGTTTGAGTTACATTTCCATCTTCCTTTACCGCGACTTTATTTTTTTCCTTGCCGTCAAAATATTTCCATAACAAAAATGCAAGTCCTAAAATAATGACGGCTATTATAAACCATTTAAATCCGCCGTTCTTTCTAGGTTTATTACTTAAACGTTTTAATAATGCTTTTTCTCTATCCTTGTTAATCTCAACTTCAAAATTCTGAGTTAAAACAAAATTTGCTTCCGCCTCATTTATTATGGAACTGTTTTCTTCCAATAACAAACCGCGGAGCAATTCATCCAGATCATTTTCAGTTATGTATTGGTTTTTGCTCATCCTTTATCTACGCAGTCATTTACTTTTTCGGTTAAACTTTGTTTGGCGCGCATATAATATACTTTCAGTTGTTCAGCGGGTTTATTGACGTAGGTAGAAATTTCTTCATACGAAAAATTTTGTGCTTTCATTAATAGTAGAACCCGTTTCCAATCATCAAATTGTTCCAATATCTTTTTAAGACAACGCATGTAAATGTTGTCCGGACCATCTTCCTTTTTTTCATTCTCTCGTACACCCATTTTTTCGTGCAGCTCAATTGTTTCTATTTTTTTGCTTTTTTGTTCATTATAATGATTCCGCAGGTTATTAATAAAGATCTGATATACGAAACCATTGAATTTACTTTCGCTTTCAAAAGTGTATTTTTCAATTACATCAATAATTTTATAAAGTGTTTTGTAAATTAATTCCCAGGCTTCATCTTCGGTCAATTTCCATTTATGAATGGCAAAGCCATAAAGCTTTTTACCATAATGCTTGTACAACAGTTTCACAGCCTGCTCATCTTTCTTTTTTATTTCCTTAACCAATTCTGTCATTCAATTAAATGTACGCATTTTTTTAAAACGACGGACAAGCGATTGTCCTGAATTTTCTTTTTGTACTATATCTGTGGTGATAGGTTGTGCGGGGCGTTTTTATCTCATATTTAAAATTTAGGGCAGTAGTTTCCCCGGGTTTTAAATTGTAATTCCAGGTTAAGAGACCTTCTTCTTTATCATATAAAGCATTGTTTATATTATAAACAGTTAATTTTTCTTTATCATCCTTATCAAAAACAGGAACCTGATCGATTATTTCCACTTTTAAAATATCATCTGAAGCATTTTTTACTGATATATCAATAAATGTTTCTTCTAAAGTAGAATTGCCAAGCATGTAGTGTTTATGCAAAATTGTTTTCTCGCTGCGGTTCGACTGAATGTTTTTGTCTTTGCCCAAATACAAACTTAAGGTATCATCATCGGCATAAGTATCTAAAAATGTTTTGCCCATAAAAGTTCCTGAGTTGTAAATGTTGCTTGTGCCGGGAATCAAATTGTATTTGTTCCAATTAGGAATTTTTGCAATTAAAAACCCGAAAGGATCGACTTTTGGAATTAATAAATAGTTATAATTAGCAGGCATAGAATAAGCATTCACGTCTATCAAATAAGGTTTTGAATCTGACGGAATACTATATTGATCTTTAATTTTGTATTCCGTAATTGCATTCACTACTTCAATTTGTTTAAATTTTACTTCGCCTTGTGGTTTTTCTTTGTCAGGCACTTCATCTAACGATGGAACCGAAAATCCCTGAATAGGGTTAGCCGTCGATAATTTTATGTTCACTTCCTGCCAAGGAGTGCCGCTTGCATTAAACACATTCGCTCTGAAAATAAATTGCAGCGGCTGCGTTGCCCCATCATATTTAAAATCATACAAGGGCGCCCAACCCGCTTTGGCTGTTAAATATTTAAAATGAAATTTTACGGTTTTCTCTTCCTTGCAATTTACCATCACTTTTATTTCGGAAGTATTTTGCGATAAAACAGTTTCTAGTTCTTTTATATGATTATTGAAACGGAGTAAACGGGCTTTAATATTTTCTTCCCTTTCATTCAATTCATACAATTGCATCGTTAATTCGGAATAGCGTTTATTAAAAAACGCAGAGGCCTTTTCGATTTCTACAACAGCAACACCGTGCGAGGAGAGTCCACCTATGGCTTCGCCTTTAAATAATAATGCCTTTTCGCTTTCTGCTACATCCTGTTTGCAAGTGATCAATCCCAATTCTTTCCGAAGTTTAATAATGCTGTCGTTATATTTAGCAACAAGCTCGCTATTATTTCGTTTGGTTTTAATGTAATTGATGCGTTCCGAAACTGTAATAATATTTACACCTGAGGCAGAAACGTTAATAGAATTCTCCACAATAAACGGTGTCAGATCAGTAAACACAATGACCGATTTCCCTTTGGGAACAGAAATTTCTTTTTCGCAGTTTATTTCGGCTGCCGATGTGTAAACTGTTACATCCGTAATTTTTGCAATCACTTCCATTTCTTTTTGTCCAAATACCAATTGAGGTAGTAATAACGACAGTATGATTATTTTTTTCATATTTATTTTTTTAGATTTTCAATTTAAAAAGCAGGACAACTTACCAAACGATATCTTGGTTTTTTTTGTTTGCAGGCAAATTGTATTTGTAATGATATTTCGTGCGAACCGGCTGTGTTGCCTGCAAGTTTTGAGATTGTGAAATCGTAACTATAACCAATTTTTAAAAAAGGAGTTTGTAAACCAACGAGTGCAATTACTGCATCACTATTGCGGTACCAGAGTCCGGCGACGAATGCATCTTTTTTATAATACAGCCCTAAATTTAGTTGGGTGAATTTTTGTTGCTGCTGAAATAAAATGTTGGGTGAGATATAACTCATTCCGCCTTTCTCTAAATAAAAAATAGCGCCGCCATGCGCGGTAAATTTTGCAGGAAGTTTGGAGACGCCGAGTAAACCTTCATCTGGTTGTGTGAGATGATTCGCTGCGAAACCAAAAAAATAATGTTTGCTGTAACCTAATAATCCTGCTGAAAAATCGGCATTGTATTTTGTTTGTGAAGGAACAACTTCATTCGTGTTCCAAACAAAGCCGCGGCGCGGATCGATCATATCCCCAAAATTTAATTTAGTGCGGTCTAATGTTTTTTGAAAATATGTTGCTTGTAAGGCTGCATTAATTGAAAATTCGCGTGTTACTTTTATGTTGTAAGCGTACATAAAGCTTGCGGTTGTTGTTTTTAATGTGCTTCTTGCCTGATCATCAGTTGCAATTAAAATACCAATTCCTCCCGCAAGCGCTTTTAAGTAACGGTCGTATGATGCGCTATACGAAACATAAGTTCCCGAAAGATTTGGCCATTGATTACGGTAATTCAAACAAACACGCGGACAATAAGCAGAACCAGCAAAAGCCGGATTGAGATAAATCGGATTCGCATAA